>JAFUGM010000024.1 GCA_017469355.1 Solobacterium sp.
GCACTGCACTTGTGTCTATTGCCGGGATTGTGATGGAGTTTACAGGTGATGCCAGGGCGATACCAAAGCAGCTGGAACCATTTTATGTGTCCTCCGCAGAACATGTGGACCTTTCCATTCGAATTGTCTCTGGAAAGGGTGGAATGGAACAAGGAGAAACCATCTTATTACATAACAATGAGCTGAATGTATATGAAGGGGAATCCCGTTGGCATCTGGAATTTCCCCCGTTTGATAATGTGACTGGGGTTTATATTGACAAGGATCTAAGACATGCGGAGATACGTATCCGCTATGAAGAGGAGCGGATTCCGTTAAGAGAAAATCTATTCCATGTGCTGCGGCATATGTTTCTTCTGAAAGCACAGTCGCTTGGCTTATTTGCGATTCACTCCGCAAGTATTCTTTACCGTGGAAAAGCATATCTGTTCTCCGGTCCCAGCGGGACTGGGAAAAGTACTCATACGGCCCTCTGGCATGAGGCGTTTGGGACGGAATACCTGAATGGAGATCTGAATCTGCTTTCAGATGAAGGGATTGTTTATGGCATTCCATGGTGTGGTACCTCAGAACTGTTTACGGTAAAAGAATATCCCCTTGGTGGAATTGTATTCCTGAAGCAGGCAAAAGATGATCGGGTAGAAGTGCTTGAAGGAGATCAGAAGAGTCTCCGCATTGCCCAGCGTCTCATTTCTCCGACATACAATAAAGAACAGCTGGAAGAGAACCTTGGTTTCTCTGTGCGGCTGGGGGCACAGATTCCATGCTGGAGGCTGTTCTGCACGAAGAATGTCAGTGCCGCAGAACTGATGAAGAATACCATTGATCGCTATTGGAACAGGAGTTTCCTATGAGCCGGATCAAGGAGCGGTGGAACTTCTATATTGGTCGTATTAAAGCAGGCAGACTGAAGGAAATGAAACATCAGACTGCCTGGATTTATCAATATGCCAGAACCTACTGGCCCATGATGATTTTTTATACTGTCCTTGGCATGGGCGGAACAGTGATGGGCATCATCACCAGTTTTGTCAGCCGTGATCTTGTGGATATCATCACCGGCTATAAGATGGGAGAACTGGCGAAAACCTTCGGCATCATGATCGGAATGGCAGTAGCTAATATCCTGATCAACCAGCTGACCAGCTATGTCAGTTCTCAGATATCCATGCGGATTGATGCGGAGATTAAAAGCGATATCTTCGCGAAGATTCTGGAAACTGACTGGGAAAGCATTACCACCTATCATACAGGTGACCTGTTAGCCCGCTGGAACAATGATGCAGGGGCAGTAAGCTCAGGGGTGCTTGGGTATATTCCTTCCCTTATCATCAGTGTATTCAAATTCATCAGTGCCTTTGCGGTTGTGGTGTATAACGACTGGACGTTTGCGATATTTGCGATGATCGGAATTCCGTTTTCGCTACTGATGTCAAAGACCCTGTTGACACGCATGCAGGAAAGGAACCAGAAAAACGCTGCCATGGCTGCGAGGGTATCCGGTTTTAACCAGGAAACCTTTTCCAATCTTCAGACCATCAAATCCTTTGATCTGGTACATATGTATGTTGACCGTCTGAAGCAGCTACAGCAGGAATATATCGAGATGCGGCTGGAATATCAGAGAATTTCCATTATTACTTCTGTCCTGATGGGATTAGTTGGTCTGCTTGTGACTTACAGTTCCTATGGCTGGGGAATTTATCGGGTATGGAGCGGTGCAATTTCCTATGGCACGATGACCATGTTTCTCGGGCTCTCTGGTCAGCTCACGGGTGCCGTGAATAATCTTGCGTCGATGATTCCAAGCTGGATCTCCCTTACGACAAGTGCTGGTCGACTCATGGATATCATTGAAATGCCAAGAGAAGATTACAGTCATAAGGAAGAAGCACTGAATTTCCTGGAACGTCATCGGGAACAGGGTATTTCACTTTATGTAAAGGAACTGGAATACAGCTATCATACGGGAACCAGGGTATTTGAGAACGCCTCGTTTGAAGGACATCCTCACGAAACCATCGCGTTAGTTGGCCCAAGCGGGGAAGGAAAGACGACGATGTTACGGCTGTTATTAGCACTGTTGCGTCCACAGAGTGGCAGAGCATATCTCGAAGCGGATGGAGAAACCATTACGATTGATGCGGGCGCCAGGAGTCTGTTCTCCTATGTTCCGCAGGGGAATACGATGTTTTCCGGAACAATTGCGGAGAATATGCGCAATGTGAAGCCGGATGCGACCGAGGAAGAAATCAGAAATGTTCTGGAACTCAGCTGTGCCTGGGATTTTGTCTCAAAACTTCCTGATGGCATTCATTCCGCAATCAAGGAGCGTGGCGGAGGTTTTTCCGAAGGACAGGCACAGCGCTTATCTATTTCCCGGGCATTGCTTCGCCGATCTCCGATTCTATTGCTTGATGAGGCAAGCTCTGCGCTGGATGTCGCAACGGAACGACGGGTCATCCGTAATATCATGTCCGATGAATATCCTCGGCTATGTATTGTGACGACACATCGTCCTACGGTATTGACCATGTGTGATCGGGTATATGAAATCAATGAGCGTCACATGCGGGTATTGAACAGTGAAGAGGTGGATCAGCTGATCCATGACTTCTAAGAGTCTTGATTTTTTGTGTTTTTTTGTTATCTTATGATTGGTAAACAAAGAGGGGTGGCACGATGTATAAGAAGCCTGTGGTAATGAGATTTGATTCCCTTCATGAAGGGGTATATGCATATAGCGGAGAAGAGTATGAAGCTCCATTTGTGGCAGAAGAACCGGTAGAGATTCGTGCTTCCTATAAGCTTGTGCAGACAAATGCGTGGGATGGTAATAAGCAGTACGATTTTATATTTACGAATGAGTCCTCTGAAAAAGTGGAGTCTGTGACTGTTACAGTTCGCTGTAATGGTACCGTCACTTCGATTGGAGGAAATGTTTCCGGCACAATTCATGGCGATACAGCGGAGGTTATGTTCAATAACTACGGAAACGGTATCGAAGCAAACACTACGGTTGGACCAGTTTATGTGGCTGTCACCGGTGAAGGTGACTTCTCCCTCGAGTAATACAGCATTCAAGCGGCTTCGGCCGCTTTTCATATGTGTTTAGACAATTCCACCGTGATTGTCCAAAGTTAAGAACTCCTCCATTGCATGAACCTGAATTTTTCCTAGAATTGATATATTGAAGAGGGTAACACATGAAAATCGGAGAATTCAGTGACTCGTTTCTGCCTGTGGTTGATGGGGTGGGGCGTGTTGTATACAGCTATTGTGAATCTATTGCGAAAACCGGAAATGAAGTGAGCGCAATCGTCCCGTTAACCAGGATGGGATATCGGGGTAACTATCCCTTTGAAAT
Organism: Solobacterium sp.; assembly: GCA_017469355.1. Lineage (GTDB taxonomy): Bacteria > Bacillota_I > Bacilli_A > Erysipelotrichales > Erysipelotrichaceae > Bulleidia. Next base: position 3,368 of record JAFUGM010000024.1, read on the forward strand.
CATTGATTATTACAGCCGCGCACTTCCGGGACTGGAACAATATCGAATGGGAATGCCACTAATTGATGAACACTTCCGCCAACATCTCGATATGACGGAGTTTGATATCGTTCATGCCCACACACCGTTTATCGCCGGGCCGGAAGCGATTCACTATGCGAAAAAACACCATATACCTCTGGTCGGGACGTTTCATTCCAAGTATTACGATGACTTTGTTCAGATTTCCGGCTCCCGCATCATTGCGGGAATCAGTACAGATGTGCTGGTGGCGGAATTCTTTAATAAGTGTGATGAAGTATGGGCATTAAGCCAGCGGAGTGCAGAAACACTGCGCAGCTATGGATATAACCGTGATATCTTCATCATGCCCAACGGCATGGATATTCATACGATTACGGAATCACAGAAGGAACGTGCCATTCAGGAATTTGGCATTCATCCAGATGTGCCGGTGCTGCTTTATGTTGGCCAGATGAACTGGAAGAAGAATATTGCGCTGATTCTTGAAGCCTGCGCATCACTGAAACAGTCTGGACAGCGCATTCAGCTCGTGCTGGCGGGACAGGGACACCATGAAGAAGAAATCAAAGAGAAAACAGAAGCACTTGGTCTTACGGATGACACGGTATTCACAGGTCATGTGAAGGATTCGGAACTGCTGTATGGGTTATATGCGGCGGCGGATCTCTTTGTATTTCCTTCTACCTATGACACCTTTTCCATGGTGGTACGGGAGGCCGCAAATGCGGAGACCGCATCGGTATGTGTTCAGGGAAGCAGCGCTGCAGAATGTATTGAAGATGGCGTCAATGGCCTGTTATGTCATGAAACATCGAAGGATCTGTTTGAAGTGCTGAGTCATGCGTTGGAAGACAAATCACATATCAAGGAGATGGGACTATGCGCAAGAAAAACCATTCCAATCAGCTGGGACACCATAACTCAGCGTGTATTGGAACGATATCAGTATCTGATCGATCATTATCAGGAAACAGAAGCGTGAGAACCTTCCCGAAATCCATGCATGGGAACTCTCCCGATGGTATAATGAGGAACAGGAAAGCAGAGGTCATACCATGTATAAGCGTATCCTTTTGAAACTGAGCGGTGAAGCGCTCTCGGGAGAAGGAAATAACTTTGATCCGGGAATTCTGGATCACCTTGCGAGTGAGATGAAGGAAATCCAGTCTCTTGGCGTTGAGATTGCGATTGTGGTCGGAGGCGGAAACTTCATCCGCGGAAAGAATCTGACCGATATCGGAATCGATCGAGTTCAGGGCGACTATATGGGAATGTTAGCGACGATCATCAATGCGCTGGCACTTCAGTCCAGCTTTGAACGCCATGGGCTCGATACAAGAGTTCAGACGAGTATTGATATTCCCAAGGTTGCGGAACCGTTCATCGTAAGAAGAGCAGTCCGGCATCTGGAGAAGGGAAGAATTGTCATCTTTGGCGGCGGTACGGGTTCCCCGTATTTCTCCACTGACACCACGGCAGCCCTTCGTGCTTCGGAAATCAAGGCGGATGTTATCCTGATGGCGAAAAACGGTGTAGATGGTGTCTACAGTGCCGATCCCAAAAAGGATCCTACCGCAGTACGCTTTGAAACATTGAGCTATATGGATGTGCTGAACAAGGGCCTTCAGGTCATGGACAGCACCGCAATCAGTATGTGTATGGATAACCATACCGAACTCAGTGTCTTCAACATGAATGAACCGGGAAATATCGTCAAGGCAGTGCAGGGCACTGCTGTATGCACGATCATTAAATAATAAGCAGTCAGGAGGAAAATAATATGGCTTATCCGATCGTAGATTCCAGCGAAGAAAAAATGAATGGTGCTCTGGAGCACTTTAAGGAAGAACTTCTCTCCATCCGCACCGGTATGGCAAATGCCGGTATGCTGAATAACGTCAAGGTTGATTATTACGGAAGCCCGACACCGCTGAACCAGATTGCCGGTATCAAGGTGGAAGAGGGAAGAACGCTTGTGATCAAACCGTATGATCCAACCAGTCTTAAGGACATTGAAAAGGGAATCAATACCGCAAACCTTGGTATTGCGCCGCAGAATGATGGAAGCGTGATTCGTCTTGCGGTTCCTCAGATGACCGAAGAAACCCGTAAGGAAATGGTCAAGAAGGTCTCCAAGATGGCCGAGGAGGCAAAGGTTGCGGTACGCAACATCCGCCGGGATGCCAATACAGCAATCAAGAATGACAAGACCATGGATGAAGATATCCAGAAGGATGCGCAGAACGAAATCCAGAAGCTCACCGATAAGTATGGAAAACTCATCGATGAAGTTGCGGATAAGAAGTCAAAGGAAGTTCTCGGAAAATAATGCAGCAGTAAGGTCGCATTCCATCTGCGGCCTTTCTTTTGAATGTGCATGATTGGATATAATTGAACTTGGTTATGTCGACATTACGTTGTGAGCAGCTTCAGAAATCCTATGGTACGCAGATGATCCTCAATGAGGTTTCTTTCACTGTGCCTGGCGGGAAGTGCCTTGCGCTCATGGGAGAAAGCGGGGCAGGAAAAACCACGACGCTTCGAATGCTTGCGGGGTTGGAAATACCTGATCATGGGAAGGTGTTTCTGGATGATGCAGAGATTACATCGCTTCCTCCAGCCCGACGTTCCATGGCGATGGTATTCCAGACGGCTTCATTATTTCCCCATACTACTGTTGCCCATAACATTACCTATGGAATGGTGAAACTTGGCTATTCCAAAGCAGAGATCGACACCCGTCTTCATGAAGTTGCGGTGCTATTGAACATTGAAGATCAGCTGGATCGGTATCCCGGAACACTGTCGCTGGGACAGGCACAGCGTGCCGATATTGCCCGGGCTTTGATTCGTGATCCAGGTGTGCTGTTACTGGATGAACCGTTCAGCAGTCTTGACCAGGCCATAAAAGAAGAACTGTTAAGTGAACTGCGGGCGATTCTTCGTGTTCACCCGATCACGATGGTATATGTGACGCATTCTGCGGAAGATGCCTTTGAACTGGCAGATGAGATTGCCTTTCTGGATCAGGGAAAGGTGATGGTTCAAACACAGCCAGAGGATCTCTCACGTCATCCGGTATCCGTGAAATGTGCCTTGATGATGCATCCAAAGCTGACCATAGTTGAAGGGGAAGAACACAATGGTGTCTGGACAAGCCAGGGCGTAACACTGCCCCATCGTACAAGAGGGATGGATGGACCGCTGTTATTAGGTATATTGCCCGAACATACCATGCCGGGAACGGACTTTCGTGGCCCACTCCTTGGCCAGGTTCCTTCGCCCAGTGGGATTCTGCAGCGGGTGAGTTTCCTTGACAAAGAACTTCTCGTTCATGGGACATTACATAACAATGAAGTGGAATTCTCTATTTCTGGGGATCAATGTTTTCTGTTTGATGGGAACACTGGATCACTGATCTTGTGATTTTCTTCGATATCCGTTATTCTTCCTTCAGGAGGACAGTACAATGGATAAATATGAATGCCCGTGTGGATATGTCTATGATCCTGCACTCGGTGATCCGGACAACAATATCCCTGCTGGAACAGCGTTCGAGGACCTTCCTGATGACTGGATGTGCCCGACCTGTGGTTTAGGCAAAGACGCGTTTACCAAAGTAGAAGAATAATCTGTGAAGAGCCTGCGGGCTCTTTTCAGTTGGAGGGTTATCCGTTCTTAAGAATGTTATAATTTTAACGTTATGAGTGAAGAGAATAAGAACTGCCGTCATGTGGCAATCATCATGGATGGAAACGGGCGCTGGGCCAAGGCACAGGGGAAACCCCGCACTGCTGGTCATCTTGCGGGTGCGGATAACGTTCGTACCATCGCAATCGCAGCCTCTAATCTTGGAGTGGAGTATCTGACGCTGTATGCCTTTTCTACGGAAAACTGGAAGCGCAGTGCAGATGAAGTGAATTACATCATGAAGCTTCCTTCTTTCTTCTTCGGAAAGTATATGAAGGAGTTTATCGACCGCGGATTCCGTATGCATATGCTTGGCGAACTCGACCGTCTTCCCGCTGAAACAAGAAAGGTTCTCGATGATGCGGTGGAACAGTCCAAGCAGAATACCGGACTGAACCTGAGTATTGCGATCAACTACGGATCCCAACGGGAGATTCTGCTTGCGGCGAAGCACTATGCGGAAGATGTCGCAGAAGGGAAGGCGTCACTTGATTTATCGGAAGAACAGTTTGAATCCTATCTCATGACTGCGGGAATGCCGAATGTGGATCTTCTGATCCGCACCAGCGGGGAACTGCGGATCTCCAATTATCTGTTATGGCAGATTGCCTATGCGGAACTGGAGTTTGTCCCTGAGGCATGGCCGGAGTTTACACCCGAAGTGCTGGCGCGCTGTATCGATCAGTTTAATAACCGTGACCGGCGGTTCGGAGGAATCAAGGATGAATAAGAAGATGGCAACCAAAACCGTTGCCGCATTGATCCTGGTGGCGGTATTCGTTCCGATCTTTCTGATTGGCGGATGGCTGCTGGAGGCGATGATTGTCGTGGTTGCGTGTGCGACGGGCTATGAGATCGCGGGAATCAAAGATGAATCCAAAGCCAACTGGCCAATGACGATACTGACGGCAGCGGCGATTCTTATTCTGGGTCATATCGCACCGGAGATGACCGCATTAGGAGCTGGTGTATGGCTTGTCATTTTGTTTGTGATCAGTCTTCTGGATGAATCCATTACCGCAGATCAGGTCGTTTATAACTTTGCGATGAGTTTTATCATGGTTCTGGCCTGCCGTACCATCTTAGCGATTTATCGGGCTGGGATGAACTGGCAGGGGGCGATCTATGTGGCACTTGCCTGCTTTATCTGTGATACCGGTGCTTACTTTGCGGGTTCCTTTCTGGGAAAACATAAGATGATTCCCCGGATCTCTCCGAATAAGACATGGGAAGGGGCAATCGGAGGATATCTTGCGGGTGCTGTTATATCGATGTTATTTGGCCTGCTTGTGGCAGGATCCATTCCCAATCGTCTTGTAGTACTTGCCTCAGTATTACTGCCAGCAGCTGCGGAGGCAGGTGATCTTGCATTTTCTTCGATCAAGCGTCGGTGGAAGATGAAGGACTTTGGCAGTTTCATTCCGGAACATGGCGGAATGCTGGATCGGATTGACAGCCTGATGTTCTGTCTGATTGTGTTTGGCTTTCTGATGACCTGTTGGGGGATACCTGTATGAAAAAAATTGCATTGCTTGGCGCAAGCGGAAGTATTGGCCGGCAGACCATTGATGTCATTTCCCAGCATCCAGATCTCTTTGAACTGGTGAGCTTTGGCGTCGGCACAAGAGTGGAGTACGCAAGAGAACTTCTAAGAATCTTTGAGGTACCTTTGATCGCAGTACAGAAGGAAGAAGATGCGCTGGAACTCATGAAGGAGTATCCTGATAAAACTATTCTCTATGGGGAAGAAGGGCTGCTTGCGATTGCGAAAAGTGAATATGACGTATTAGTAAATGCGTTAGTTGGGTTTGCGGGATTCTTGCCGACCTATGCGGCGGTGGAAAGCGGTCATGATGTGGCACTTGCGAATAAGGAGTCGCTTGTCTGTGGGGGAGAGCTGATCAACCGCTCCCTTGCCTTACATGGGAAAAGCCTGATTCCCATTGACAGTGAACACAGTGCCATCTTCCAATGTCTTCAAGGCAACCGCATGCGTCAGGTAAAACGTCTGATCGTCACGGCCAGCGGCGGCAGTTTTCGCAATAAGACAAGAGAAGAGCTATCTTATGTTACGGTGGAAGAAGCACTTGCGCACCCGAACTGGTCCATGGGTGCCAAGATTACGATCGACTCCGCAACCATGATGAACAAGGGATTTGAAGTGACGGAAGCCCATTGGCTGTTCGGGGTTCCCTATGAACAGATTGATGTGCTGATGCATCCGGAATCCATCGTTCACTCCATGGTGGAATATATCGATCAAAGCGTCATGGCCCAGATGGGTACACCGGATATGCGTCTTCCGATTCAATATGCGCTTTCCTGGCCAGACCGCTTGGAACTGAATGAACCTTCCCTTGATTTAGCGAACATTGGAACACTGCACTTCAGCGCTCCGGACCTTAACCGCTTCCCGCTGCTTGGGTTAGCGTATGAGGCAGGGAAGAAGGGCGGAAACCTTGGGGCAGTGATGAATGCGGCGAATGAAGTCGCTAATCTTGCGTTCCGTAACCATGAGCTTCCCTTTCCTGGGATTGAGGAAATCGTGATCGGTGCGGTTCAGAATGCGCCCTATTGGGAACTGAACAGTGTAGAGGATCTGTTTAAGGCGAATGCATGGGGCGATGAATATGCCCGTAAACAACTGAGGAAACTGAGTTAATGACAATACTTTATTTCATAATCCTGCTTTCAGTTATTATCTGCCTTCATGAGGCAGGACATCTGATTGCGGCGAAAATCTTCGGCGTATACTGCTATGAGTACAGCTTCGGTATGGGACCGCTTCTGTTTAAGAAACAAACCGCGGAAACCCAATACAGCATCCGGGCAATTCCGATTGGCGGCTATGTGGCGATGGCTGGGGAATCCAGTGATGAAGTTTATCAGGATATCCCGATTCCTGAAGGAAGAAAACTGACGGATAAGCCGATCTGGCAGCGCCTGATTATTCTGCTTGCGGGCGTAACGATGAATTTCCTGCTCTGCTATCTGATTCTTACCATGTTGGTATTGCGGGCAGGGGGATTTGTGGAATCCCCACGGGCATATATCAACGAAGTGGTAGAAGACTCTCCGGCAGAGCGTGCCGGATTACAGGCAGGAGATGTCATTGTATCGATTTACGCCGATGGCTCACTCACAAAACCCAAAACCTTCCAGGATATGCAGACGGTATTTCTTCTGCTGGAAGAAGAACGTGTTGATATTACCGTGAGCCGGGATGGGGAAGAAGTCACACTGGAAGTATTTCCTGAATATGATGAAGAAATGCAGAGCTACCGGATTGGCATCGTTGGCCCAAGTGCGGAAGTTGTGCCAGTGAATCTGCTGAACTGCTGGAAGTATGGTGCTAAGGAGATGAAGTATTTCTCTACACTGCTCGTGGCTGGAATCCGCTCGATTCTTTCCGGAAGAAATCTGGATCAGGTCAGTGGTCCGGTTGGGATCTATACCGCAACCGAACAGTCGGTAAGCTATGGTTTGGTCGGATATCTGGTACTGATGGCGGAAATCTCGCTGAATGTTGGTCTTATGAATCTGCTTCCCTTGCCGGTGCTTGATGGCGGCCAGGTTGTCATTACGATCGGGGAAGGAATTCTTCATAAACCATTGAATGAAAAGGTCAGAGTCGGTCTGATGGCCGCATGTTGGGTATTATTGATTGGACTCATGGTGTTTGTGACCTGGAATGATATTTCCCGTCTCATCGGGTAAAATAGATTCGATACTGACGACAGGCAGGAATGAAACACGTATACGAAGAGAAAGGAGCGCCGGGGTCTGCCTGACCGGCATACTAACCTATGAAAACAATTCTAGTAACAGGAGGAACAGGTTATATTGGAAGTCATACCGTTACGGCACTGATTCAGTCCGGATATAACGTTGTGGTTCTTGATAACCTCTATAATTCCTCGGAAGCGGTCTTAGATCGGATTGAAACCATTACCGGCACAAAGCCGAAATTCTATAAGACGGATATTCTGGATAAGGAAGGGCTGAAAACCGTATTTGCGGAAAATGAGATTGATGCGGTAATTCACTTTGCGGGTTATAAGGCAGTTGGAGAATCGGTTCAGATTCCGTTAACCTACTATGAAAACAATATTTCCGGTTCGGTGAATCTTTATGAAGCAATGAAGGATGCCGGAGTTAAGACTCTGGTCTTCTCCAGCAGTGCGACGGTTTATGGTGCTCCCAAATCCGTTCCTATCCGTGAGGACTTCCCGACCAGTACCACCAACCCTTATGGCAGCACGAAGCTGATGAATGAAATGATTCTTGCGGATGTATGCAAGTCTGATCCAGACTGGTCGGTTCTGCTGTTACGTTACTTCAATCCGATTGGCGCACATCAGAGCGGTCTGCTTGGGGAAGTACCAAATGGAATTCCTAACAACCTGGTTCCCTATATCGCCCGTGTCGCCAATGGAACGCTGGAATACCTGCGTGTCTGGGGAAATGATTATCCGACACCGGATGGAACCGGCGTGCGTGACTACATTCATGTCGTAGATCTTGCGGAAGGTCATATCGCCGCAGTTGCCTATGCGCTTGAACACAAGGGTGCTGATTACATCAACCTCGGTACTGGGAACGGATATTCTGTACTGGAAGTACTCCATGCGTATGAAAAGGCATGCGGGAAGGAACTCCCATATCAGATTCTGGAACGGCGGCCTGGGGATATTGCGGAATGTTATGCAGATACCGAAAAGGCTGCCCGGTTATTGAACTGGCGTGCGAAGTATAACATTGATGAAATGTGCCGTGATTCCTGGAACTTCACACTGAAGAACCCTGACGGAATCAAATAAGGAAGCAGAAAGCTCACACTGTCCATGAAGCGGTTGGTCAGTGAGCTTTTTTAGAAGGAAATGAAAACTGCCGGGGGTTCCGGCAGTTATTCATAATAATGGAAGTTTCCGTATTCGTCCCACCATCCCATGGTCCACCATTCGGGATTGTCGTTGGGTTCGGTCCATTCCCACCATTCTTCGACCCACTCTCCGCCAGAGGGTTCTTCTGGTTCAGCGTAGGTATGTCCTTCACAAAGTACGGTAGGCGCATTGGCAGGTGCTGCGTATTCCCAATGCCCTTCACACCAGTCCTGGGCAAGCTGTCCGCTGTTGGTGCAGACCCAGTATTGCTGGATTCCGACTTCTTCCGCGGAGAAGTCCTGAATCTCACGGTCCTCCAGTCCTTCATGGATTGGTTCCATATATGCCCGCCACAATGGAGCGGACTGATAATAGGAGGAACTGTTGGTCATATTGACATAGTCATCGGCGGAGATCCGCACGAAGCTGGTGTAGTAAGGTGTATATCCGCCAAAGGAGATGACCTTATGTTCGTGGGTTCCGGTTTTTCCGGCCGATGCCACAGAACTTAAGCGTGCATTGACACCATAGCCATCCACCATGTTCGACTTCATCATATCTGTGACAAGCCATGCGGTGGATTTGGAGAATACACGGTGCGTTTCCACATGATCACCATTCAGTATTTCATTTCCGAAGCGATCCGTGACTCTGCGATATGCGTGCGGTTCAATATAGACACCACCATTGGCCAGTGTCGCATAGGCCGCGGTCATTTCCAGCGTTGTGACGTCCGTTGCGCCAAGTGCCAGACCGGCTGCGGTACGGGCGAGGTTGGCAGGAGCGAAGCCTTCCCGAACCATGAATTCATAGGCTTTATCGATTCCGACATGTTCAAGCAAGAAGCGGGCCGCCGGGATGTTATGAGAGAGCTCAAGTGCTCTGCGCATCGTGATGGCACCGCCGGTATGATCTCCATTAGGATAGCTGTTGTCTTCGCCATAGCCCTGGATGCTGTCCTGGGTATCCATGACGGTTGTGCCGGGATAGTCTCCGGTTTCCACCGCCGGGGCATAGACTGACAAGGGCTTGATGGAAGAGCCAACCGCCTGTGTACTGTCGGTCGCCCGGTTGAATCCTTCCGGTTCAGTGGGCTCTTGTCGTCCTCCGACCATCGCCACAACTTCTCCGGTTCTTTGATCCATGATTACCGTACTGGCTTCTACTGCCGTATTGTTAACGAGATTCGGGTAGTTGTCGAAATTGGTGATCGCATCCTGTGCGATGTCCTGAATTTCAGGGTTGAAGCCGGTATAGATCTGATATCCTGCGGTACGCAGCCACTGTTTCTTTTCCGTCAGAGTTTCATCATTGACTTCTACACCTTCTTCTTCCAGAAGCTTTGTGGCGACATTTTCGACCGCATATTCGACATAGATCGGATAATCATATAATTCATATCTGCGGGAAGTTTCGAGTATGTTGAGGTGCTCATTAAGCGCTGCCTCATACTGTTCATCGGAAATCTTCCCGTTTTTATGCATGGTATAAAGCACGTCATTGGCTCTTCGGTTGGTAGGGGAGAGATCTCCCTTTAACATATTCAGGCGTGGGTTATATGCGTTGGGCGACTGTGCCAGTCCGGCCAGAATTGCGCATTCCCGTAAGGAGAGATTCCGCAGTTCCTTGCCGAAGTAATCCTTCGCCGCAACCTTGACGCCATAGTTGGAATCGCCAAGATAGATCGTATTCATATACCAGACAAGAATGTCATCCTTGGACATGACTTTCTCCAGTTCCAGTGCCAGGTGGATTTCCATGGCTTTTCTGGTATAGGAGACATCCTGGGTAAGGTGAGTATTCTTGATCAGCTGCTGGGTAATGGTCGAAGCGCCATAGCTGGCGTTCCCGGTTACCTGGCCGATGACCGCTCCCACAAGACGCTTCAGATCGATTCCGTTATGTTCATAGAAGCGGGTATCCTCAATGGATGTAAATGCGTCCTTGAGGGCCTGAGGAATCTCTGAGCTGTCGGCCCATTCCACGTTTTCGTTGGTGCCGTATTCCGCTACGAAGTTTCCTTCATAGTCATAAATTCGGGATGCCTGTGAGTATTCTTCCCGTTTGGAGATATCAAGTGGCGGAACATTTTCGATGAGATTTTCAAACCACATCGTTCCCGCAAATCCACCGCCAACCCCAAGCAGGAGTAAGAACAGAAACAGTCCAACCAGCACTTTGCCACTGCGCCCGGATTTGAATTCCGGAGGCGGAGTTTCGCTTTTAACGGATGTGGTCTTCCTTCGCCGCGTGCGCTTGTGAGAAGAGGGTGAACCGCTTGTTTCGATTGGTACTGAGAGAGGTTCTTTCTCCTTCGCAGGTTCTAAGTCAGCTGAGACATCTTCTTCTTTGGAAGAATCGTGTTTGGCTGGAGGCGCTTCTTGAACCGGGAGCTCCTTTGAATCTGTAGAAGGTTCATCAGAAGATTCCGGTTTAGATTCTGGTTTCTTTTCATCAGGTCTAGAAGTTGAAGTTTCTTCTTCCACCGCCTTGGCAGAGATGAGTTCTTCTTCAGTAGTTTCTGCTTCTTCAGGAACGTCCAAAACCGCTGTCTCTGTGACTTCAGAAGCAGCGTTTTCATTCACCTGAGGAGTTATGTTTTTCTTTTTGCGTTTTGCCATAAGAAAAAATTCAAAAACCACAATGGAATACAGAGTCAGATTCCATCGGGTGTGCCGTTCCATTATAAATCGAAACAAGGGATCCCATCGGAGGAAAATTATTAAAATGCATGGTTTTTCCATCCCGGTTCAATTGACAGCGCTTTCAGCCAGAGAAAAGGGCCGAATGGCCCTGTGAGGTTAATGAAGCTGTGGGACGCCCTTGCAGAAGGTTTCTTCTACGGAATAGTCATCATTCAATACGACCATGTCCGCATCATATCTAACCGCAATCTTTCCCAGATGATCATCTTCCCCAAGCATTGCGGCAGGATTGAGGGTGCAGGCATTGATCGCATATTCGAAGGGAACCAGAGCTTTTTCCACAAGATTTCTCAGTCCGTCGTTTGTATGCATGGTTGAACCGGCGATGCTGTGTTCGGGAATGTCGTTGAGATGCGCACAGCCATCCGGATAGATTTCTACCTCATGACCACCGAATATGAACTTGTCTCCGACCTTGAATCCCTTGCACATGAGGGCATCACTTATCATGATGGCCTTGTCTCTTCCCTTGGATGTAAAGAAGATGTTCAGCGCTTCCGGCGTGCTGTGGGCACAGTCACAGATGATTTCGCTGTACAGGTTGCGCAGACGGAGTGCCGCTCCGACCACACCATTTGCCCGATGGTTTAACGGTGTCTGAGCGTTGTAGGTATGCGTGATGGACACAGCGCCGTTTGCGGCCGCAAGCATCGCTTCTTCATAAGTCGCATCGGTATGACCGATAGATACCCGTACTCCTGTTGCGGCACAGTAGCGGGTTAACGCAAACTCCGGATCATTTTCCGGGGCCAGGGTAATGACACGAATATTCCCATCTGCGGCGTTCTGATATTCCTTGAACTCTTCCACGGAAGGAGGGACGATGGCCTCGGGCGGCTGGGCACCTTTATGCTTGAGATTGAGGTAGGGGCCTTCGAAATGGATACCGAGAATGTCTGCCCCATCCTTCCCCGCATGATGTTCTGCCTTGACTTCAGCGACATTCTGCACGGCTTTTAACAGGACATCTTTGTGCTGGGTAACAGTGGTGGCGAGAAAGGTTGTGACACCTTCGGAGGGAATCCGCTTTGCCCAGGTCTTCAGACCCTCTGGGGTTGCCTCGTTGGTATCCCATCCATATGCCCCATGACAGTGAATATCAATGAATCCCGGGACAATACGGCGATCGCCATAGTCCCGATCTGTTTCCACACTTCCATATGGGTGAACTTTAATAATGGCAGTGCCGTCGGTTTCTATCGCGGCTTTCATAAAACTTCCTGCCACATAGACTCTCGTACTCTGAATGATCATGAACTTCCTCCTGATTTCTACGTTTCCATAGTAGTTCAAAACCGGATATTATGTTAGTTGGATTCTGTCATTTTTATGAAAAAGATGTTCGAAACAATCCGGGATATTCTGCTTCCCGGACTCATGGTTCTAAGTATGGCGGCAGTCCTGGAAGGGATTGGCTACTGCCTTTGTCCTGCATCTATGCAGGGAGGGGAAATATTGACGCTGGCGAATCGGATTGGCTGGGTTCTTGTGCGGATTTCCGGCGCAGTGCTCAATAACAGCGGTCTCTTTCTTTCCTGTCTTGCCGGGGCGTCATGTTGTAAGGAAAAACTCACCGGGGCAGCCATCGGAATATCCGCTGGTCTCATTGGTCAATCGATTCAATCCACCCAGGCCCTGACGGTTCTTTCTGGCCGGGAGCTTTCTGAGCTTACTGCTGCGGCAGTGGATCTTTTTCCGTTAGCAGATGGGTTAGTATGTGGGATGATTGCTTCATGTATCGTGCAGAAATGGCATAGTTCAGGAACATCGGTTGTCCTTGGACTTCTTGGCTCTGCGGTGGCCAGTGCCGTGCTTCTGGGTATGCGTATTCTGCTATATCAGGGATTATATAGACTTGGCCAGGTGTGCCTGTTAACCGGGATGCCAGGAGCGGTACTGTATACCATACTCAACCGGCTGCTTTGCCCATTTCAGCTTCATCGTCCATTGAATCTTGCAGTACTTTCCAACCCCGTCTCAGGGGATCTGGTGCGCTTTTGGGCCAGAGAAACTGCTGGCGATCCTGGCCGATATATGTCTGGCTTCTTTGCGCCGATGATCGCCGGGGTGCCAATGACCTGTTATTTCCTGGCTCGTCGTCTTCCTGAAACGAAGCGTTTCCAACGGATTGTGCTTCTTACCGCAGGAGCCGCATCTCTTATTGCAGGATTGAGCGAGCCGTTTGAATATCTGCTGTTATTCACCAGCCCGATCGGCTATGTGTGTTATGCATTGTTATATGGGCTATTTGAACTGCTCAGCCTTGTGTCTGGGTTCCGGTCGGGGTTTGCCTGCTCAGGAGGGCTATCCGATCTGATTTTTTCTTCCCTCTATCCTGCCGCTTCTTCTACCTGGCTGATCATGCCGCTGGGAATTCTTGCGGGAGTGTTATTTCCTGTGGTACTGGGGAAGTTTATCACCTCGTATAATATAGACAACAGAGAAACGGAGAAGATCATATGATTGGAATTGTTGTATGTGGCCATGGCCAGTTTGGCAGTATGATGGCTGGCGTTGTACGGCTTGTGATTGGAATGCCGAAAAACTTTGCTTATGCGGATTATCGTCAGGAAGATACGGCCGATGACTTTGAAGCACATCTGAATGCTGCAGTTCAGGAACTGGAAGATGATTCCGAAGGGATTCTCTTTTTTACAGATCTTTCTCAGGGCACCCCATTCCGCACGGCAGTGGCATTAGCCAACGCTCATGCAGAACGGCATATCATCGTTCTTTCCGGCACAACGGTAGGCGCCTTGACGGAAACCTCCATTGCCAGAGGCTATATTCATGATATTGAAGTTCTCGCTGATCTTGCGGTGGAACACGGAAAGAAGGAAGTTATGCGTACAGAAACGCATATCGAGGAGAATCAGGAATGAAGAAGCTGTCGGTACCAGGGCTTGTCGGATTGATCTTTTCGTTTGTCGGGCTTCTCTTTTATATCCTTTGCATAACCGTACTTCGTCATACGGAGCCATTTCTTCATTACATGTTTCTGATTCTTGGGGCGTTATTTGCGTCCATTGGTTTAGCGATGGTATATGGTGAATGGAAACGTCTGCGTGGGGAACAGGTAGCACGCAGGGAAGGAACACCCTATGATGCAGTGGTGGTCTCGGTAGAGATTAACTTCAATGTCACAATGAATGATAAGCATCCCTGGTTTATCACCTGCCAGTTACAGGAGCCATTTTCCGGGAGTTTGAACACCTACGTCAGTCATGATGTCTTTGATCGGCCGCAATTGGAGCCGGGGGATATCGTACGCGTATATATCAAGGAATCGACCGGGGAATATTACGTCGATGTTTGAGCCTAAAAATCACTTGAAACGATGGTAAAATAACTCCGGACAGCATTGGGAGAAAGGAGCCGTATTGATGAAACGTACCGTGATGAAATTGTTATCTGTCATTCTGGCGGTCACGCTGCTTTCTGCCTGCGCACCAGAGCGCTCCGGCATTGCTTATACAGTTTATCCGGTAGGGTTTCTTGTTGAACGGATGACAGGCGGATCCATTCCTTCCGAATCCATTCAGGAAGATGTGATTGTTCAGCGGGCGACGATCCGTGAAGACTGGGAAGAGGTGCTTTCCTCTGCTGCAGTTTTCCTGCATATCGGCCAGCTGGAACCATATTATGCGATGTACAGCAGAGACTATGCCTCGCTCGTGCCGGATCTGATTGACCTGTCCGTCATGAATGCGGTCTATGATTTCCGCCGGTATACAGAAGTGAATTCCGATGGGGAGATTACCTTTATAGAAAGCCCATATTACCGTGGGGAAGAGTTCGATCTGATCGATACCGACAGCCGGGATCTCTACCTCTGGATGGATCCGATTGCGATGTTGTCGATGGCACGGGATGTAAGGGACTGGCTGATCTCTGCCTATCCCGATGAACAGGCGGCCTTTGAGTCGAACTTTGAACTGCTGGAAAATGATCTGATTAATCTCGATGCCCAATACCAGGCGCTTGCGACATCCAATGAAGTCAACGAGCGTCAGATCAAGTTTGTGACGATGACCGCAAGCTTTGGGAACTGGCAGAAGACGTATGGCTTTCAAGTGTATCCAGTCATTCTGTCGAAATATGGGGCACTTCCCAATGAAGCGCAGTTGGAACTGATTGAAAAACGAATCAAAGACGATGATGTTCAATACATTGTCTATGAATCCAATATGACCCAGGATATGATCAGCCTCTTCAATCGAATTGAAGATGATCTGTCACTGACCCGGGTGGAACTCAGTAATCTTTCGAGCCTGACAGAGGCAGACAAAGAGGCGGGAAAGGATTATCTGTCCATCATGTATGAGAACCTTGCGGTACTTGAAACGATGGCGGCTGACCGCACCGAATTGCCAGAGATCAGTGAAGAGGATCCTGAAGGTGATGCGAATGTGATCAGTGAACTTCCTGAACCGGAGGAAGTGGAACAGGCTCTGACCTGGGAAGAGGCGTACAGCACGCCATCCCCGGAAGAGGAGAACACAGATAAAGGATAATGCCCGTGAACAGCGGGCTTTTTCCGCATGATGGAGAAGATTATGAAAAAACTGTTACTCGTTGATGGAAACGCCATGTTGTTTCGGGCATATTATGCGACTGCCTATGGCACGAAGATGACAAGCAGTCAGGGACTTCCGACTAATGCGGTATTCGGCTTTGCGAATATGCTGCAGAAAGCGATGGATCTGGTTCAGCCGGACAGTATTCTGGTTGCGTTTGACGCTGGGAAGCATACCTTCCGTCATGAACTCTATGCGGAGTATAAAGGTGGCCGGAAACCGGCACCGGATGATCTGGTGCCGCAGTTTCAGATGGTGCGGGATTACCTGGATGCCTATCATATCCGTTGGGTAGAACGGAAGGATATTGAAGCGGATGATCTGATCGGTTCCTATTCCAAACAGTCGGAAGGCTGGCAGACCATCATTTTTTCCAGTGACCGGGATCTGCTTCAGCTGATCGATGAAGATACCACCGTGATGTTAATGAAAAAGGGAATCACGGAAATGGCGGAGATGAACGAAGAAGCGCTGAAGGAAGAGATGGGTATCCGTCCGTTACAGATCATTGATCTGAAGGGATTGATGGGAGACCATTCGGATAATATTCCCGGGATCCCCGGAATCGGGGAAAAGACCGCGTTAAAGTTGTTATATGAATATGACTCCGTGGAAAATGTACTGGCCCATGGGGAAGAACTGAAAGGTGCGCTGGGAAAGAAAGTGCGGGAAGGGAAAGAATCTGCACTCCTGTCCAAGACACTTGCGACGATTCGTACCGATGTTGAACTTGAGTTTGGGGCGGAGGAATGCGAATTTCATCCGGATTATTCCTCTCTGGTTAAATTCTTTGAAAGTCTTGATATGCGCATGTTGGCAGGAAGATATAAAGAGCTTGCGGCAGATTCCCAGACGGAAGTGGAAGTTCAGGAGCCTGCACAGATCATGGAGCGGGTTACAGCTCTGCCTGAATCCATGAAAGGGCGCGATCTTTCGATTTACTTTGATGCGGATAAGGAAGTCTTCTATCTTGCGGAATTACGAGGAGTCGTGGTTTACGATGGAACGCGCGCAGTATATCTGGAACTGAATGATGCTTTAAAGGATGAGGTGCTCAAAGCGGAGCTAAGTTCAAAGGAACATCTGAGAATCGGCTTTGACATTAAGAAAAACATGCATTTCTCTGCCCGTCATGAATTGCCGGTGAATTACAGCGATGATGTGATGATCATGGCGAATCTCTGTGATTCCACGCTTACCTCTTCGGAAAAGATTCTTGAAAAGTATGGGCTTTCCACATCTCGCAGCTATGAGGAGATTTATGGAACACCTGGCCGCCCAAGACTCGCTGATCCAAATGAATCGATGGTCTATGCCTGTGAGCGGGCGATTCAGATTCGTACATTATATGATCTTCTGATCAATGATCTTCAGGAAGAGCAGTTATCAAAGCTGTATCGGGAGATGGAACTTCCCTTAACTTCCATTCTCTTTGATATGGAAGAAACCGGTGTCATCTGTGACCGGACGGTGCTGGAATCCGTCGCATCCGATATGAAGAAACAGGTGGATGAACTGCAGGCGCAGATCTATGATCAGGCGGGCCATGAGTTCAACATCAACAGTCCCAAGCAGCTTGCGGTTGTGCTTTATGATGAACTTGGACTTCCCTCTGGAAAAAAGCGCAGCACGGGAGCGGATGTGCTGGAGAAACTGAAAGAGGATCATCCGATCATTGGCTCTCTGCTTTCCTATCGTAAACTGCAGAAGATCTACAGCACCTATGCGGAAGGTCTGCAGAAATACATTCGTCCCGATGGCCGGATTCATACGTTATATAACCAGTGTGCTACTCAGACAGGACGGCTTTCTTCCAGCGATCCCAACCTTCAGAACATCAGTGTAAGAGATGAGCAGGGACGGATTATCCGCCGTGCCTTTCTCCCGGAACCTGGGCATGTATTGTTATCCAGCGATTATCATCAGATTGAACTCCGCATGCTTGCGAGTATGGCGGAGGAAGACTCCATGATTGATGCCTTCAACCACGACATCGATATTCACACCAAGACCGCAATGGATGTGTTTGGTGTGGAACAGGAGGATGTCACAAAGGAAATGCGCCGGCGGGCAAAGACCGTAAATTTCGGAATTGTTTATGGTATTTCGGATTTCGGTCTGGGCGAACAGCTCGGCATTTCCCGCAGGGAAGCGAATGAATTCATCGAGACCTATTACGCAAGGTTTCCGAAGATCCGTACCTATATGGATTCTCTGGTGCAGTTCTGTGAAGAACATGGCTATGTGCTGACTATATGCGGACGCAGACGCTCCATTCCTGAAATCAAGGATAAGAACCGGATGGTTCGTGAATTCGGAAAGCGGGCTGCGATGAATGCGCCGATTCAGGGAAGCGCTGCGGATCTTATCAAGATCGCCATGATTCATATCGATCAGATGATGAAGGAAGCCGGTGTAAAGTCACAGATGATTCTTCAGGTGCACGATGAACTGATCTTTGATGTGCCGCAAGAGGAAGTGGAACAGATGAAACAGCTGGTCATTGAAGGCATGGTTAAGGCGATGAGCCTGAAGGTGCCTTTAACGGTTGAGTGTTCCATCGGCAATGACTGGTATGAGGCGAAATAATGCCGGAATTACCTGAAGTAGAAACCGTATTGCGTACGCTGGAGAAGAAGATTGCGGGGGAAGAGATTCTTGGTGTTGCCGTCCGGTATCCCAAGATGATTGACCGCAGTCCCGAAGCGTTTGCGCAGAAGCTTATCGGAAAACATTTCCTGCAGTTTGAACGCAGAGGAAAGTATCTTCTCTTTGGCATGGAAGATGTTGTGTTGTGCTCTCATCTGCGGATGGAAGGAAAGTACTGGATTCTTCCCGAAGATGCGCCCCTGGACCGTCATACGCATGTCATCTTTGAACTGGCAGATGGGCGTCAGCTACGCTATCACGACACCCGCAAATTTGGCCGTATGGAGTTACTGGAACCTGACTTTGACCGCAGAACATTCCATGGGTTAGGACCAGAGCCGTTTTCTCCAGAGTGGAATGGGGCATATCTTTATCGCATTGTAAAGCAGCGCTCTACCCCGATCAAAAGCCTTCTGCTTGATCAGAGTGTCGTGGCGGGAATTGGAAATATCTACGCCGATGAAATTCTCTTTGCGTGTGGGATCCGCCCGCGGGTTTCCTCCCGACGATTAACAAAAACGCAGTGCGAAGCGATTGTCGAAGCGACCAGGGATATCCTGTCTCGGGCGATTCAGGCAGGAGGAACCACGATTCGCTCCTATACCTCTTCCCTTGGCGTGAGCGGATTGTTTCAGCTGTCCTGCAATGTTCATGCGCAAAAGACCTGTCAACAGTGTGGGCAGATGATTAAAATAGTAAGAGTAGGCGGACGATCCTCATATTATTGTCCGCGCTGTCAGAAGTAATTTATGAAGAAAATCGGAATTACCGGCACAATTGCATCGGGAAAAACCACGGTGTCCATTCTGCTTCGCAGAAAGGGTTACCGTGTATTTGACTGTGATGGCTATACCCGTTCCCTGTATCTGCCTGGCCAGCCTGTTTATGAAGCAATCGTAGATACCTTTGGGGAAGATATTCTCGATGGGCAGGGAGAAATTGATCGGGCTTCTCTTGCGGGAATTGTATTTTCCAATGAAGAGGCTCGCGTGAAATTGAATTCCATCGTACATCCTGCTGTATTAGCAGGCATGGAACGATTCTTTTTCAACCATCAGGAAGAGCCGCTCGTCTTTGCGGAGGTGCCGTTATTATTTGAGGCTCATATGGAATCTGCTGTGGATGAAATTCTTGTTGTGGCGTGTGAACACGATACTGCGATTCAGCGGATGAAGGAAGATCGCGGCTACAGCGAAGAAGAGGCGGAGCGGCGTTATCAGGCAATGGTTCATCCTTCCTTACAGAAGGAACAGGCACACTATGTCATATTGAATGACGGTACGCTTTCGGAGCTTAACGATAAGGTGATTGCCTGGTTAGAACAGATGGAGGACAGCCATGTCTCTTAAGGCAAAAGATGTCTACCGGGTAGAAACCGGATTGAATCTTGGGGAAGATGCGCTTTCTTCTCTGATTACGCTGTATCTTCCGATTATCGGGAAGGATGCGGTTTTACTGTACCTGCTGCTTCACAGTGAAGGTCGGCTTCAGCGTACCCAGGAATCTCACAGCCGCTTATGTGATCTGCTTGGAATGCGGGTGGAAGAGATTGAAGCAGCCCGGATTCATCTGGAAGAATATCTGTTATTGCGGTGCTACGAGCAGGAAGGGGAAACCAGAAATTCCTATATTTATCACCTGAATGCGCCGCTTCCTTCGGAAAGCTTTCTTTCCAGCCGGGAATTCTATGCGATGTATGTTCATGCGGCAGGAGCGAAACAGGCAGAGGCCAGCGCCGCAAAGTTTTTTTCCGGAGCGATCCCGACCGGCGGATTCCGCGATATCACTTCCGCCGTGCGCCGGCTTCCTTCGGAGCGGGATGTCGAGGCTGCGGTAAGTTTTCAGAAAGTCTCGCCAAAGTATGCATTTTCCCGGGATGATATCGATATCAACTTCGACTATGAGAAGTTTTTCGCTACGACGACGGATGTTGTTTTTCCCAATATTCTGCGCACCCGCAGTAACCTGGAGGAGATTGGCCGATTAGCGACGTTATATGGCCTCTCTGCAGATCGAATGCGGATTCTGGTTGGCCATTGTGTAACATTGAATCCGGTGAGTCTGGATCTGGAACGGCTCCGCCATGCGGCAAGTTCCGCCGTGCCGGATGTTACGACCGCAAAGGATCCTTATGCGCTCCCTCCGGGTTCCTTCCTCATGGCGAAACAGAATGGCGCATTGGTTTCTCAAGCGGATAAGAAGATTCTTGATCGATTGTCTTCGGAGATGCATTTCTCCAATGAAGTCATTAATATCATGATCGAATATATTCTGAAGATTTCTGATAATCGCCTGAACAGCCGCTTTGTGGATATGGTGGCAGGCGAGTGGGCAAGAGATGGTGTAAAAACGAGAGAAGATGCCCTGGCAGAAACACAGAAAAAGAAGATCAGCGGACGAAAGAAACAGGATGTGCTTCCTTCCTATTACAACGCAGATCCAGGCAGGACATCGGATGCCCGTCCTGCCAGCGCAGAGGAAGTGGAAGCTGCCCGAAGAATTCTGAAGCAGTCTGGAAAGGGGAATGAACATGGATGAGTGGAAAACACCTGAGTTTACGGTACGGCCTTCCGACTCCTTTGAAAAGCAGGCACTGGTCCAATCCCTGAAGAATGACACTGCAGTGCATCGGCTGTTTCGCACGCAGTCGATTCCTGAAGAAGAGCTCAACGCCTCACCGTATATGATTTCCCGCTGGCGCACTTCGCTTGAGGTGTGCCGGGGATGTCAGTCTCTGAACACGTGTCGGCAGAAGAAAACGGGCTATCGCATGGGCATTTCTTATGATGGATTACTGCAGGAAACGCTTGAAGCCTGCCCGTATGAACGAGAGCGGCTCAAGGCAGAATCACATCTAGCCCAATATACCGTTTCGGATCTTGGGCCTTCCTTCCGTACCGTTTCCTTTGAAACGATTCCTCTGGATGGGGAGTCGGGTGATTATGTGCGTACGGTGCTTGAGGTCAGTTCTCTTTATGAAGCACATCAGGGTGCCTACATCTATGGAAATATGGGCACTGGAAAAACATATCTCTGCGCCTGTGCCGCAAATCGCGCCGCAGGGGAAGGGCACAGTACTGCGTTTGTGCACTATCCTTCCTTCTGTGAGCGGATCGCCGCAACATCTTATTCTGGTGAATACCGCCGGGAAGCGGATCTGCTTCGTGCCGCATGGATGTTGGTGATTGATGATATCGGGGCAGAGGAAGTCACTGGCCGTAATCGTCAGGTGCTGCTGTCAATTCTGGATGCGCGGATGCAGAGTGGGAAGATGACCTGGTTCAGCGGAAACGGTGACCTCAATACCTTGCAGAATCACCTTCGGTATTCTGCTTCTGGGGAAGATACTGCCGCATCTGATCGCATCATTGAGCGAATCCGCACCCTTGCTAAACCTGTCTATCTTGATGGGGCTGACCGCAGAAGCAGTGCGGCAGGGTGATATGGTAGAATAGAAACGTACGTTTGAGGATAGAAATTATGGTAAGAAAAATCGGTATTCTGACATCTGGCGGTGACGCTCCGGGTATGAACGCTGCGATTCGCAGTGTGACCCGTGTCGCATTAAACAACGGTCTTGAAGTATATGGAATCAAGGATGGCTATAAGGGACTGCTGGTAGGAGATATGTTCCGGATGGAACGCTCTTCCGTTTCCGATATCCTTTCCCGTGGGGGAACGATTCTCGGCAGTGCGCGTCTTCCGGAATTCAAGGAGGATGCGATTCAGAATCAGTGCATCAGCCATCTGAATGAAAACGGGATCGATGCATTGGTTGTTATTGGCGGGGATGGAAGTTATCGGGGCGCCCTCGCATTAACGAAAAAGGGCATTAACTGTATTGGCCTGCCCGGTACGATCGATAACGATATTTCCGGTTCGGATCTGACGATCGGCTTTGATACAGCACTTCAGACCTGTGTGGAATGCGTGGATAAACTGCGTGATACCAGTTCTTCGCATCATCGCTGTTCCATCGTGGAAGTCATGGGCAACCATTGCGGAGACCTGGCACTGTATACTGCGATTTCCTGTGGCGCAGAGCTTGTTATTACACCAGAGACCGGCTATGACGAGCTCGAAGTGCTGGAGCGTCTGCGGTATCTTGACAGTGCGGTTCATAAGAATCATGCGATTGTCATTGTTTCTGAGAAGACCACGGATGTCCAGGCTCTGGCTTCCAAGATTTCCCAGAATACCGGATTCAGCGGCAGAGCTACGGTACTTGGCCATGTACAGCGTGGTGGCTCTCCGACACCGGCAGATCGAATGCTGGCGAGCCGGATGGGCGAAAAGGCGGTGGATCTTCTGATGGAAGGTGTTGGCGGACACTGCGTCGGAATTGTAAATAATGCGATTACTTCCATGCCGATTGATGAGGCACTGGAAAAACCGCGTGCCAGCCGGAAGAAACTGTATCGTCTGTTTGATCGGTTATATTAAGCATTACACAACAGGAAGTTACGAAAGGGGTAGTGAATTATGGAATCAGAAATGCGTCATCTGTTTAAGAAAACCAAGGTGGTCTGTACGATTGGACCGGCCAGTGAAGATAAGGAAACCATTCTCAAGCTTGCCTATGCAGGAATGAATATCGTTCGTATGAATTTCTCGCACGGCACACATGAAGAACATCTGGAACGGATTAAGATGGTTCGGGAAGTCAGTGACCAGAGCGGAATTAATCTTGCGCTTGCGTTAGATACCAAAGGACCGGAAATCCGACTGGGAAATTTTGTGAATGATGAAGAAGAATATAAAAAGGGTGAAATCGTCTACGTCACAAAAGAAGAGATCGAAGGCACCCATGAGCGGTTTCATATCATGTGTCCGGAACTGTTTGCGGACCTGAAGCCGGAGAACTATATTCTGATTAATGATGGAAAAATGAAACTCACCGTTCTGGAAAATAATGGTGAGGAGTTGAAGTGCCGGGTGGACGTGAATGGACCGATTTCTTCCCATAAGGGATGTAATGTGCCGGGCGTCAAGCTGTCCATGCCATTTCTGTCTCAGAAGGACTCGGAAGATCTTCGCTTTGGCTGCCGGAATGATGTAGATTTCATCTTCGCATCTTTCTGCCGCAGAGCCAGTGATGTCAATGCGATCCGTAAGATACTGATTGAAGAAGGAAAACCTCGCATTCAGATTATTGCCAAGATTGAGAACCAGGAAGGCTTTGATAACCTGGATTCCATTCTGGAAGCTGCGGATGGCGTTATGGTTGCCCGTGGTGATCTGGGCGTAGAAATCCCGACTCACATGGTTCCGGTATATCAGAAGGCAATCATCCAGAAAGCCAATACGGTAGGAAAACCGGTCATTACCGCGACCCATATGCTCGACAGTATGACGCATAACCCCCGCTGCACAAGAGCGGAGGCGAGTGATGTGCTTAATGCGGTGCTTGATGGATCGGATGGTGTCATGTTAAGTGCAGAAACCGCTGCTGGTGAATATCCGGTAGAGGCATGTGAAATGATGTCGGAGATCTCGGAAGAGGCAGAAAGCATCATCCCGTATCGGGATCGTCTGGAAGTATCGAAGCGTTCTTCCAACAAAACGATTCAGGATGCGGTCGGAATTGCGATTTCTGATGCGACGCTTACCCTGGATAATGTAGGTGCAGTTGTTGTATTCACTCAGGGTGGTACAACTGCACGCCGTATTTCCAAGTTCCGGCCATGTGTACCGATTCTTGCGATTACCTTCTCCAAGAGCACACAGCGTAAGCTGGAAAGCTACTGGGGTGTTACACCGCTGTTCTCTGATGTTCAGAACAGTATGACTAATGACGATGATCTTGCCTGTCTGTTTGCGAAGGATTATGGAATTCGTCCGGGCCAGCTGATTATCCTTTCTGCTGGATACCCGACCGGAGAAGGCTCCGCAAACATGATGAAGATCATTCCTGTAAAATAAGCCACTTCAGGGCACGAGAACAGTGCCCTGTTATGATGCAGGGGAGGTATTTATGAAATCACTTACTTATCTTGGACACAGCTGCTTCTGCCTGGAAGCCGAAAATGGCTGGCGTGTGGTCTTTGACCCATATCAGAACGGTTCGGTTCCCGGTCTCGAACTTCCTGCCCTGAGCGCCGATGTGGTGCTCTGCTCGCACGGGCATGCGGACCATAACGCGAGTGACTTGATTCAGATTGAACCGGTTCATACTTCTCCATATACGATTACAACCATGGAAACCGATCATGATGATCAGGGTGGAAGTCTAAGGGGAAAAAGCAATGTGACGATTCTCTCTAACGCAGAAGAGAAGATTATCCATCTGGGGGATCTTGGCCGGGATCTTACGGATGAGGAAGCAGCTCAGCTCCTTGACGCAGACCTGCTGATGATTCCCTGCGGTGGCTTCTATACCATTGATGCGGCACAGGCCGGAGCGATCATCAAACAGCTTCATCCTGAACTTGCGGTGCTGATGCATTATCGTACGGATGAACATGGCTATGAGGTGATCGAACATCTCTCTGCCATCATTGAGGTTCTTCCTGAAACAAGAATCCTTGAAACTTCCGTACTTGAAGGAAATAAGGAACAGGGAATTGTGGCGTTAACTGCCGATCGAAGCGTAATTCATTCATAAGGAGAAACGATGGAACGATACAGCCGTATCACACGTATGGCAATCACTGCACTTGGATGCCTGATACTGGGGTGTGGAATCGGGCTCTGCGATCATGCGGGGCTTGGCACGGACCCATTTACCGTACTGTTAGTGGGAATGCAGGTGCAGCTTGGGGGAACCGTTGGAACATTGAATCTGATTGTCTGCCTTATCATGTTGGTGATTGCGTGGCTGACGGATCGAAAGCTGATCTCATTGATCTCCTTTCTGGCGGTAGTATGTTCCAGTGCTGGAATTGATCTTATGGGAATGGTATTCCCTGGCCGCAGCGTGGCACTACTTCCCTCGATACTGTTTCTTGGGGCAGGGGAACTACTCTATTCCTTTGGGACGGCAGTGGCCATTGTGCCAGAAGCAGGGATGGATGCCTATAATGCGTTTCTGACGTCTGTCAGTCAGCTGCTGCATTGTTCCTATAAAGCTGCCCGCTGGGGTGTTGAAGCGGTATTTCTGATCGGTGGATTTCTGCTGGGAGGGATTGTCGGCGCAGGAACTGTGGTATCTTTAATCCTGACGGCACCGTTAGTGGAATGGATTGCCAACCATCTTCGTCAATGGCTGATTTCTCGTTAGCACATCCACAGGAAAAGTGATGAAATTATTTTGACAAATTTGTTAAAAATATTTTCTTAAATCACAATAGTAATGCTTGAAAATGGCTTTATACAGCCATTTTTTATTATGAAGAGAAATTAGCACTCAGGTATTGACAGTGCTAAATTTATGATTAATATAATGGGTGTAGCCAATCAGAAGGCTAAGACTTGGAGGTAAAAACATATGGTATATATTCCTGTAAAACGCAACAGCGTATTCGATGATCTGATTGATGATGTATTTGGAACTCCTGGATTTACAAGTGGAAGTTCCTTGATGAAAACAGACATCCGTGAGAAAGACGGTATGTATCTTCTGGACATTGATCTTCCGGGATTTCGGAAAGAGGATATTCGGATTTCTCTCTATAACGGAAATCTGACTGTAACCGCAGAACATAACAAGACCGAGGAAGAAAAGAGTGCCGAAGGACGTATCATCCGTCAGGAACGCTATATGGGTTCCTGCTCGAGAACCTGGTATGTCGGCGATGCGATTAAGGATACTGATATTAAAGCCGGATTCAAAGATGGCATTCTGACACTTGAAGTTCCGAGCGAAAAGAAAAAGGAAGCAGAAGAGAAGAAGTTCATTAACATCCTGTAAGCAGGAGAAGGAGGAAATTAATATGATGAGATTTGCGCCTATGACAAGTAATAACTGGTTCGATTCCTTTCTGGAATCGTTTGGAGTAAATGATCGCTCCCTGATGAAAACGGATATCCGTGAAAAGGATGGACGGTTCTATCTGGATATTGATCTTGCGGGCTATCATAAGGAAGATATCAGCATCTCCCTCTATAACGGCACTCTCACAGTGACTGCCAATCAGAACTCCTCCAATGAGGAAACTGATCAAAGCGGTCGCCTCATTCGTAAGGAACGTTACAGCGGAACCTGTTCCAGAAGCTGGAATATCGGAGAGGGTATTTCGGAAACAGATATTCACGCCGCATTTGAAAACGGTGTACTGACGGTGGATCTTCCTTCAGAAGCGAAGAAAGAAGAACCGCAGGAAAAACAGATCGCGATTCAATAACGAAGCAGATCGAACGAATCTCCCCCAACGGTTGAGCCCATCCAGAAACGGATGGGCTTTTTTCATGAAAAAAGTGATCCGAAGCAGCAGTGTTGACTGCGCTTGGATCACTGATGCGGCCCAAGAGGGGGGTGGAAGCCGCTTGTGGTGGATCAGTTGGATGGAGAACTCTCTTCCAGCATTGCTTTGAACCAGGCCGTGCGATTGTCCATCTGTTCGAGACGCTCAATCAACTCCCGGTCATGACGAGTGTTCAGTTTGAACACATACCGTTTCACATACTTCTTCTGGTAATCGAGATTGTAGTCGGCCCGTTTTTTGCGGGCTCGTTTTGACAGTTTCTGACTCATGCACAACACCTCCTATGATTGGTACACCAATCATTATACGTTGATTCGAACTTTTGTGCAAGCCCTGAAATGAAAAAAGTTGATTGTGTGCTATTGTGATCAGGAAGAAGGGGAGACAACCGAATGAAAGCGAAAACAAAAATTGCAAATCTGACATTTGCGGAGGCTTCAAGCATCATCATTGGACACGGAGTTGGAAGTGGGATTCTGGCCGTACCATATCTTGCCAGCAGAAACTCCCTGCGTGACCTGCTTGTTGTAATTGTGCTGGCGTATACGATCAACCTGCTTCTGCATTTGATGATTGCGGATCTCTCGCTGAATAATCACGGTGCACAGTTTGTGAAGTGTTTCGAGAATGAACTGTTTACCGGCAAACTCAAGAAGGTCGCAACCTGGGCCGCATTTGGTTTGTTGGGAATATCGGTATTAGTTAACGTGGCTGGATTTATCGCTGGAGGAGCAGCGGTATTTGAATCCTGGTTTGGACTACCTTCCAGAATTGGTATGATTCTTTACTATCTGCTTGCGTCCGGAGTAGTTCTTTATGGATTGAAGATAGTCGGGATCTTTGAGACATATGCGGTTGTGATGATGGTAGCTGTCATGGCTGTACTTGGGTTTGCGGTTGTCTCAGGAACCACGTATCCTTTACCAACGACCTTTGTTTCATTGACCAATGTGCTTGCGCTCTATTCTATGATTTCGTTTTCTCTGTCTGCAGTAATGTCTGTTCCGCAGGTTGTCAAAGGACTGGATGGAGACCCGGTGAAAATACGTTGGTCGATTGCGGCAGGAACCGGTGTCAACGCTGCTTTGATTCTTCTGGTGACGTTTATTACCCTGTTTGGGGCAGGTCGTGATATTACCGGAAGCGGTGCGCTTGTGGACCTCTCCGCAAAACTTGGAGGATGGGTTGGGTCCGTTGGATATCTGTTTTCTCTGCTTGCGCTGTCCACCTCATTCTGGGCCAATACATTGAATCTCAGAGATATCATGAATGAACAGACCGGATGGAGTGAATCGGTAAGTTTTGGGGCAGGATCGCTTCCCTGTCTTTTACTGGCATTATTAGGCCTGAACAGCTTTGTTGGATTTACACGTCTTGCGGGAGTTATTCAGGTGATGACTGGAATTGGGGTAATACTGGCATTTCATAAATCAAGAAAACGCACCGGCCAGGCTGCGGTGTCTGGGAAGTTTGGCGTCGTGCTCTTTGAAGCGGTTGTGATTCTCAGCTCCCTTGTCGCAACGATTGGATCGGTGCTGCCAGTGAAATAGAAAATAATGAAAAGGATTATTGTAATGGTGCTAGAAAAATCTTTTTTTCTCGTTGAAATACAGCTATAATTTGAGTACAAAATAATACTAAAACAAAAATTTCTGCAATTTTCTTAAAGAACTTCCGGGGAGAATGGACCTTCGCTCGCTAAAAAGTAAGTGCAAGGAGGCAAAAGGTTATGAAGACGATTGATTTAACCACCCGGAATTTCCTGAAGGATAACCGGCATTTCGCTGATCTTATGAATACATTTGTGTTTCATGAGAACGTACTTGACTATCGTACCTTAAGAGATCTCGATACCAGAAAGGACTTAAGGAGAATGGATGGAAGGCTGAGAGCACGGATACGTGATCTGATTAAGGCGGGCGGCGTAATCAAGACGAACGGAAAACAGCTGTTTATGATCATGGGAGTGGAAGGCCAGGGAAGTGTAGATTACGCGATGCCAATACGGTCATTGGTATATGAGGCCTCTGACTACAGTGTGCAGTTAGAAAAGAATCTTACCCAATCGGGACACTATCCGAAGGGGGAAAAGATTCTTCCAGTGTTAACGTTAGTGATTTACCTGGGAGAAGGAAGATGGACAGCACCTA
>JAFUGM010000083.1 GCA_017469355.1 Solobacterium sp.
GATGATCGCCCTTCCGGCTCATCTTGATCGTATATGCGTTGCCATACAGCAGACCGATCGCCTTCTTATATTCACCATCTTCCTGGTTTGGATCTCCCTTCCCTGGAACCGCGATATAGTTCATTGCGGGTATCGTCACAATGGATGGCGTATTCTTTGGCAGATAAAATTCCTTATATTCCTTCTTAAAGTCAAACGTTGGCATATCTCTCCTCCACTATAACCACCATTCCGGGGTCAGTTCATCAATTGCGTTATAAACTCCCTGTATGCGCCGCATGGAGCATCTGTTTTTCCATCCATACACGTAAATAGAACGATGTAACCTAAAGATTCGTTCAAGGGCACAGCCTATGTATTCGAGGGTTCCTGACATCGTTAACGAAGTGTTAGTCAAATGATAAAAAACACATAAATCAGGCACCCTGCCAAGCCTATAACCCAAAAGAGAACGAATGACAGCAGATCTGCTTTGTTTTTACGAAGACGCAGAAACACAGTAATCATCAAGATGAGCCAGAAAAGAATCATTACAACTCCGAATGGCACAAGTGACATATCTTCCACATAATCCTTACTGCCGGGTCCAGATTCAGGAAACGCAAACGCATAACCCAACAACAAAACGTAACTGCCGATGGCACCTTGTAAAAGGCCGCAGATTGAAATAGCTGCTCGCCGTAATGACTTTGTCATGCGCAGTTCCTCTCTTTACAACTCTTTAAACCTATAACAGGTTCCGAAGAACCTGTTATTGAAGATATCGTTTCAGTTTTTTCGCATATCTGGTGCGCTGAGAAGGTGCACAGTTTGCGATCATGGAAAGCAGTTCGTAGATCTTGAGCTTCTCATTTACCGAATAGCTGTCATCCTTTTCCACCGCAACCGTAATCAGATTCAAGCTGTCCAGGAACTCACTTTCCGATTCGCGCTTTCCCAGTTCCATCACCTTCTCAAATGCGGGTGCGATGCCATTGTTATGTTTACGAAATAATCCCATCGTTTCTTCTCCTAAAGATAATCTTCCTGCTCCGGAGGTGTCACCGTAATCAATTCCGCTGTTTCAAGAGCCTCTTCTATCATAGAGGAATAATCGAATAATTTCTCATAGGATTCCGCTTTTTTGTTCGTCGGCTTTGTGACAGGGTTTTTCGGATCGAAGATGGTACAGCAGTCTTCATAAGGAAGAATAGATGTTTCATAGGTGCCAATCTTCCTTGAAAGATCAATAATCTCAACTTTATCCATACAGATCAATGGACGAAGCACCGGAATCGATATGACGGAGTTAATGCACGCAATAGATTCCAGCGTCTGGCTGGCAACCTGACCAAGACTTTCGCCAGTCGCAATCGCTAAACACCCATTCGCTTCTGCGCATGCCTGCGCAAGCCGAACCATCATTCGGCGCATCAGGGTTACCGCATAGGGATCCCCTGCTGCCTTGTAGATTTCCAGCTGAAGCTTTGTGAATTCCACCATATGAACCTTCATTCGCCCCTGGTTGTATTCACTCATCATGGACGCAAGATCCAATACCTTCTGCCTTGCGTTCTCACTGGTATAGGGAGGACTCGCAAAATGGATCGCTTCCACATCAAGACCACGCTTCATCAATTCATATGCCGCAACCGGAGAATCAATTCCTCCCGACAACATCAGAAGCACCTTTCCATTGATTCCGGTAGGATAACCTCCTGCCCCAGGAATCTTCTCACTCATCAGGTAGGTATCATAGGTATGCACTTCTACCCGGAGTTCCAGTTCCGGATGATGTACATCTACTTTCATATCAGTATTACGGAGAATCTCTCCTGCCACATGCCGGTTAATCGCATCCGAGTTCATCGGAAATGATTTGTCATGACGGCGGGAAATCATCTTAAAGGTATGTTTACCTGACTGCTTTGCGATCTCCAGGCAGCGTGCCGTAATCACGTCTATATCGGTATCGACGCGTTCTGTTAGGGAGAAAGAAGAGATACCAAATACCTTACGCAGTTTTTCAGTCACCGCATCCGGATTTGTACCATTCAGACGAATATAGAATCGATCATAATTTCTTTGAAATGTAAGATCCGGGTAATCGGAAAGAATACGCCGGATATTGCGATCAAGACACCGGATAAAATCCTTCCGGTTTTTCCCTTTGGTGGTCAGTTCTCCATAGCGGATTAATACCGTATCAAATTCAGCCATACTGAACAGTCATCTCCTTTACTGCCTGAATAAACAGGTCAATATCTTCTTCTGTAGTTTCCATCTGAAGAGAAACCCGAACACTGCATGAAGCACGCCGCTCACTGAATCCCATCGCAAGCAGAACCGTGCTTGGGTTATTCGAACTGCTTTCACATGTACTGCGGGCACTGATCATGAACCCCTTTCGATCCAGTTCATTCTGCATCACTTCCGAAGGTATTTTTTCATAAGAGAAATTCAACACACATGGTAAACCATCCTGCGGGCTGTTGAACTCAATTCCCTCAATGGATTCTAATCCCTTCCATAAACGATCATGAAGCTTCGCTGCCTTACTCATGAAGGCATCCTCTTCTTCTAACGCAAGACGCAGGGTTTTCGCAAATACGATATCTGCCGCAGAATTCGCGGTTCCCCCTCGAAGCCCATATTCCTGCTCGCCACCGGAAATCAGCGGTTCCATCGGAACATAGGTTTTCTTGACTAAAATTCCGCTTCCCTTTAACCCATGAAGCTTATGGGCAGAAATCGACGCAAGATCAATATTCGCAAACGAAACCGGAAGCTTACCGATGGACTGCGTCAGATCACAATGGAAGTAGGCTTGACTCTGTGTTCGGACAATCGCACCGATCTCTTCGATCGGATTTACCGCACCGGTCTCATTGTTCACATGCATCACCGATACCAGAATCGTATCTGGAGTTAATGCCTTACGTACATCTTCGGAAGTGATCCTTCCAGAAGAATCCGGAGAAAGATAGGTAACCCGATACCCAAAGACTCTCTCCATCTGCCGGCACGCATTGAGTACACTGCTGTGTTCAATCTTTGTGGTGATGATATGTCGGCGGCTCCTGTCCGCAAAGCATACGCCTTTAACAGCCATACTGTTGGCTTCACTGGAACCGGAGGTAAAGAGAATCTCATTCGGAGTAACACCTAAAAGCCCGGCAGCTGCACTGCGGGCTTTCTCCATCATACGATGCACTTCAGTCCCTTCTTTGTATAGAGACTCACTATTGGCGAAACTGGAATTCAGAAGAGACGTATAGCTTTTCAGCACCTCAGGACGAACATTCGTCGTACCGGCACTGTCAAGGTAAATTCTACGCTTCACGCGAATTCTCCCGAATCATACTTTCATAGTTCCCCGGATGGATCTTTTCAATCGTCGCAATGGCGATGGAAAGTGCCTGGGTATAATCTCCGTTCCGGAAACAGAGTTCACTGCGGGTCAGTTCACTGTCGATATCCGCATAGGTACTGCGGTAACGATTTCCAAAGACAATTGTATTTTCCACCATCATGACAGTCGCCACAACGTTATTTACGTTGTTGTAAAGACGATAGATGAAGTCAATCGCTTCCTTTAATGTGCTGTTAAGCTGCTGAACATTCAGTGGTACCGCATCAATCAGCGCATCCAGGTTCTTCAGATATTCATCCGCCTTTTTCATATCCGCATCATACTGTTCGGAGATGGAAGGAAGCTTGTACTTGGCAATCTTTACCTGCATCTGATTCATGATGACCTGAAGCTTGAGGAGCTGCTTTCTTGCGCGCTCTTCTCCACCAGCCGCACTTTCGATTTCTGCCTTTGCGTCATTAACAGAGCTGTTCAGACTGACAAGATCCTGATTCAGTTCCTTCATGGAACTTAACATCAGGCTGGCAGGTCCCTGATTCTCCTGAACCTGGGTATAAATCTTCGGCATACGGGACGCGATTCCCGCCAGAGTAGAACGAAGTGACTTGATCTTGTTCTCCATCCCTTCCAGTCCAAACCGGGAAGAAAGACGGCTGTACTGGTCACTGACATAAGCCATGTTCTTATCCGCATCTTTATAGAGGGATACGTTCTCATTGGCTAAGGAACGAACCTGATCAAATGCGTCATTTTCCCGGGCAAGCTGTTCACTGAGCTGAGAAAGACGGTCTTTATAATCATCGAGATTTTCCCGAATGCCATCCGCGTCTCCTGCCTTGAGCTTATCGAGATCACTGCGCAGCCCATTGGTAATAACAGAAAGGTTCTGTTCCACCTGAAGGTGCTTCAGATAAACACCACGGTTCTTGGCGGAAGTATAGTCATGATGAACCACTTCTGCCATCTTGGGAATGACACCTCTTGCGTCTTCAAGAAGTTCAGGGACGGAATTAAGAATATGTTCGAACCGCTCCAGAGATTCCTGAATCGCGACAAGTTCCGCACTTGCCTTTTCAAAATCGGAAGCGTACATCCATTCTTCGAAGTTGGAGAATTCAGATTCCGTCTCGGAAATCACCTGTTCAATCGTACTCCAGGCATTGCCAAGCTGACCCTGTTCGGCATTCGCACGCTCCTTGAGTTCCCGGAACCGGTTCTTATACTCATTGACTTCCTGACGCTGTGCGGTTTCCTTTTCCAGGATGGAGTCAAGGAAGGAATCCAGGGTTCCTACCTGAGTTTCCCCAAGGGTAATACTGGCTTCCAGATCATCGATATCCATACGGGCTTTCTTCAGTTTTCCCGCAATAATTTCATCTTCTGCATCAGCAAGCGCAAGACCGATCTGTTTCAGATTCGCTTCTGCCTTGTCGAAGTCATCCTTCATATTGGCTACTTTCGCCATGGCTTCCGGTTCTATCCGGCTGATTGCGACCGCCTTATTCAATTTAAAGGACAGAGGAACACTCTTGATCTTGTTATATCTCTCTTCCAGATCTTCCAGTTCCTTCCGGGCATTCCCCGAACGGATCTTCTGAACAATTAAAATAATGATAATCAGTACAACCAGTGCCGCAATACCGATTACCACACGTATATCCGAAAGATATTTAAGAACAACATCCATAGTTTCGTTACCGCCTTTGAATTCCTTTCTATATTAGCACACAACTCTTTTTCTGCGCCCTTCTTATAAGCATTGACTTTCATTTTTTCGTTACATATAATTGACGTTGCGTCAAATGATAGCAGCATGTGGAGTCATGCGTCATGCGTTGTTAACAGCGAAGTCTGTCACCGGAGTACCTTAGCTGCAATAAGTGAAACGGATAATAACAACACACCGCATTGATGATCTGCACCTGTTGTTGTTACGCCTAACGTGATTAGGAGGAACAATTTAACATGGCACGTTACACAGGTCCGGTATGGAAGAAGTCCAGACGTCTCAGCTTCTCCGTTCTTGAAACCGGCGAGGAACTCAAAAAGAGACAGTATGCGCCGGGTCAGCATGGCCCGACAAAGCGCGTCAAGCTTAGCGGCTACGGAACACAGCTGCGTGAAAAGCAGCGCGTCCGCAACATGTATGGTGTAAGTGAACGTCAGTTCTACAACACCTTCGAAAAGGCACAGAAGATGGACGGCATGGCCGGCTACAACTTCCTGGTCCTGCTGGAAAGCAGACTGGACAACCTGGTTTATCGTATGGGATTTGCGGTTACCCGCAAGGCTGCCCGTCAGCTGGTAAACCATGGCCACATCGAGGTCAACGGAAAGAAAGTGGATATCCCTTCCGCTCAGATCAAACCGGGCGCAGTGATTGCGGTTCGTGAAAAAGCCCGCAATATGAAGCCGATCGTTGAATCCCTCGACAGCACCTACACTGCTCCGGCATTCGTAAGTGTTGACAAGGAAGCCAAGAAAGGCACATACGTTCGTATTCCGGAACGCAGTGAGCTGAACCAGGAGATCAATGAATCTCTGATCGTTGAATACTACAACCGTTAATTCAACAAAACAGAAAACGATGTCATTGCAGGACATCGTTTTTCTTTTATGAGGAAAAGAAAAAGGATCCGAAGATCCTCAGAATTCCCGTTCCATATGATGACGGATGATTACCCGGATGATATCCGCAGCTAATTTCACATCATCATTACATACCACATAACGGTACTGACCCGTCATCTCCAGTTCCCGTGTTGCCTTCGCAAGACGCTGCTGGACGATTTCCTCTGCCTCCGTACGGCGGCCACGGATCCGGTTTTCCAGTTCCTTGACGGAAGGCGGAACGATGAAGATCGTTAAGGCATCGGGCACCTTTTCCTTTACCTGCATACAGCCTTCAACTTCAATCTCCAGAAGAACATTCCGTCCTTCCTTACGAATTCGTTCTACTTCCGCAAGCGGTGTGCCGTAGTAATTACCGACAAACTCCGTCCATTCTAGAAGACCGCCTTCATCACGGGTCTGTTCGAACTGTTCCCGGCTGACGTAGTAGTAATTTACCCCTTCTTCTTCCCCGGCACGCTTTTCCCGTGTCGTCATCGATACGGAATACGACAACGCAAGATCCGGATCATCAATAATTTCCTTGATCACCGTTCCCTTACCGACGCCAGAAGGTCCGCTGATCACAATAAGAAGCCCCTTTTCGTTTGACATAGCTGTCACCTCTTGGCTCTACGTTACTCCAAATCTTCCGATCCCGTCAATTCGTTTTCCACCCCTCCCATTGTAAACAGCGTCAATGATATAATCTCTTCATGCCATTAGACGGAATACTGTTACATAAACTGGTTCCCGAATTGCAGGAACCGCTGCCCGCAAGAATCCAGAAGATCTATCAGATCGCCCCATATGAGGTGCTCTTTCAGATTCATGGTTCTTCTGGCAAACAGCAGCTGCTCATTTCCTGTCACACCAGATATAACCGCATTCTCTTCACAAAGCGCTCCTACCCCACACCGGCTGAGCCCGGTAATTTTGTCATGTTATTACGGAAGTATCTTGAAGGTGCGATGTGGATCGGAATCGAACAGGCAGGGCTGGACCGCTGGGTTACCTTAACCTTCCGGCGCAGAAATGAACTCGGGGATCCAGAAGCGATCCAGCTGGTCGCAGAGTTGATGGGAAACTATGCCAATCTCTTATTAGTACGCAATGACACCATCGTAGACGCATTAAAACGTATTCCTCCGTTTGAAAACAATCAGCGCATGATTCTTCCCAATGCGCCCTTCAAGCCGATCCCATCGCAGAATAAACGGGATCCGTTCTCTGATACTTCGATTGACCAGGAGCTGACACTTACGAAGCAGTTTGCGGGATTTTCTCCTTTTCTTTCTTCCGAAGTGGAAGCCCGTCTTTCCCATGGGCAGTCCATGGAAGAAATCATAGAGGAAATTGCGTCCAGCCATGACCTGTATATTGCCAATCGGAATGGCGAAGCGGTGTTCCATTGTCTGGAACTCACATCCATTGGCCCATGCCGTAAGTATCCGTTATTTGAAGGATTTGATATTCTCTATTTCCATCGGGAAGAAAAAGAACGAATTAAGGAGATCTCCGGGGATCTCTTCCATACGGTAAAACGTGAACTCAAGCACCGTACTCAGAAGCTCCCCCGCCTGTTAAAGGAATATGATGAAGCCCTGGATTGTGATCGGTGGAAGACATATGGGGATCTGCTTTATATGCATGGCATCCCCGATACCCATGGGTTAACCGAACTCACACTGGAAGACTTTGAGACCGGGGAACCCGTCACTATTCCTGTTGACCCGCGTCTTGACGGTGTGCGGAATGCGCAGCGCTGTTATGGCCGCTATCAAAAATATAAGAAAGGTCAGAAATACCTGATGGAACAGATACATATCTGTGAAACGGAAATCACCTATTTTGAATGTCTTCTGGAACAGCTGGAACTCGCAGATTTTGAAACTGCGGAAGGAATTCGGGAAGAACTGATCAAAGGTGGATGGATGAAGGAAGACGGACGGAAACAGCGCCGGGCAAAAAAAAAAGAAGCCAGCCCCTGCCTTCTCTGAACTTGAATATGAAGGCATTCGGATCAGCTATGGCCGTAATAACCTGCAGAATGAGGAGATCACCTTCCATCGCAGCCGAAAGAATGAACTGTGGTTTCATACCAAGGACTATCATGGGGCGCATGTGGTTGTACATGACCCTTCTCCTTCGGACGATGTCATACGGCTTGCGGCGGAACTTGCGGCCTATTGGTCAAAAGGACGAGAGTCATCCAGTGTACCAGTGAATTACTGCCCGATCTCCCAATTAAAGAAAATTCCCGGCGCAAAACCGGGAATGGTACAGCTTGGAAGCTATAAAACGATTTATATCGATCCAGACCCGGATCACTTACGCTCGTGTGGAGTGAATGTGGATTAATGATGATTCTTCGCTCCCCAGAACGAACATCCAGCTTTGGAATAATCCCCTTTCACAAAGACAGGAACCCGGTCAATTCCGGGTTTTTCATTAAGTAGTCTTTGACAAGCAGTCAGCCGTTTCCTGCCATCTACACAACGATAGCCTGATTCGGTATGAATTACCTGAACAGGAATTGCGATACCGCGGATGCGAATAGACTCCAGAAGGTCTCCCGGTTCCGCTTCTTCAAATTCAATTTCCGAAAGCAATACTGTGGTATTGATCATTTTCTCCGCGGCCTTCTCTTCTTACGCTCTGCTTCTTCTGCCTTCTTCACTTCATCAAGACGGATCATCTCCGTATTCAGAATTTCGAGCGCCTGCGTCACTTCCAGGTTTTCTGTTTCTTCCTGAATCTTCTGACGCTTTACGACGTGCCGTTCAACACGCTTACGGCGGGTATACCGGTTCAACAGATACATTGCGGCGAAGATGATCGCAACCAGAATGATCGCCGCTAAGGCAGCCCGGGCAATAATGGAACGGATATCATAGCTAGCGGTATCCGGTGTCAGTGTTTCCACCGGATCTTCTCCGATATACTGATTGGACGTATTGCGGCAGGTAAGAACAAACTCTCCGGTTCCTTCGGTAATAAAGGAAATCGTATTGGTAGTCTGCCTGGTATAGCAGTCAATGATATCCCCTTCCTCTGTAATCGTAAGCACACGGAAGACATCTCCTCCCGCAGAATCGGAAGGACGGTTGACGGTACAGAGTAATGGTCCGGAAACGGAAGTCTCTTCCATATTTCTGGTTAAGGTGATATGAAATACAGAACGCACGGTTTCATTCAGAAACTCTGCTTCTTTTGTCAATCGCGCTTCTGCGTCTTCTGAAATTCCTTCTTCAATGGAAACACGATACGTATCCACATCTGCGGTAGATTTATCCAGCTGCCCTTCTTCCAGAGGAATCGAAGCGGAAAGACCGGAGATACCAAACCCTAAATCATTATCCGCAATCACATAACGAATCCGATCCTGATAAGCAGTACGCAGAAGGCTGTCAAAGGCACGCAGTTCCGGCTGGGTAAGATACGGCTGTACCGTACGGTCCATCTGCTGTTTTACCGCGATGATCTCATCCCGTTCATAATCAAACAGTTCATCTCTGGAGCCATACTTAGCAATCAGATCAAGGATCTGTTCCTTTGTGGCGGCACGCTGTTCATCTTTTTCCGCACTCACATTGATCGTAAAGGAAGTTTCACATCCTGCTTCCGAAACGGTAACGATCTGTTCACCATCCGATGACATATCAAATCCACTGACAGAACTGCTGGACATCGGAACAATGTCATACTGACTGTCTGTATAATTGATCAGTACTTCCCCATGTTTGAGACTCAATCGGTCATTCAGCTCATATTCCGTTTCCGGTAAAGCCGCCATCGATATATTCAGCACATCGCGATACTGGGCTGTAAATACCATATCCGCCGTCACATCACTCGTATCAAGATCGACACCGGTAAATTTGCCGTTTTCCCGTACCGGGGCTGCGATTACCGCATCACTTCCTGAAGGAAGTTCATAGGTGACGACTTCTTCCCCGCCCACAAACTGACCGCCATTACCTTCAAAGGTCACGGTCACATATTCGTTCTTTGGCGCACGTTCCCCAATTAACAGCTGTACTGCATCCTTACGGATATATGCAACATCCTCATTCCAGCGATAGTAGTAAGAAAGATCTACAGAGCGATTCTCATCCAGTGTCGCATCACTCTGGATCTGATACCATTCACCATCGTCATTCTCAATTTCATCGAGAATCACAAAGGCCATATCCGGCATGGATCCGGTCATATAGATTGGAGATTCGGACGATGGGTCTTTATATACGACGGTTTCATTTTCAACCGTACGAATTCCAATCTGGGTGGAATAGCCATCCCCTGCCTCAAGTTCACGATCCAGTTCACGATAGGCTGCGGCCATCTTTTCACCCCAGTACGGATCCGAACTGTAACGAACATTAATTCCGGCAGAAAGATTCCCGAAGAAGCCACCGTTATACTGTTCCTTCATCGGGCTGAGATAACTTCCCGACATATAATACTTCGCGTGACTTGCGATGGAATTACGCAGATCAAAATACCGCCCGAGTTCCGCTTCTGTCTCACTGTCATATGCCGCATGGGAATACAGGTTATTTCTGGTATAGCTTAAGGAACTGCGTCCTGACCCGGATTCACTCCGGGCAATGGCCAGACTCATTAAAGCATTGACGCCAAATTCATACTGAAACTGGAAAAACGCATCTTCTGTTCCATATAACTGCGACTGATTCAGAATGTCGCCAATTCCATCTTTATCATTATCAATGTATTCACGGATCGGACTGGTGAGTCCCATATCATTCTTCAGCCAGTTCCCAAGGGTATCCCGATCCGCATGCGTCAATGTACGATGCGAAACAAACTGATACCAGTCATAGTATGGATCTTCATTATTTACACTGCTGTCCCGAATGCCATTGCGGAAGTCATCCAGCATTTCATACAGCCGGTCATCACTGTAAAAATAATGTCCGTCATAGCTGTAGTATGCCTTACCTTCTTCCAGGTATTCCGGTGTTGGCCCAAGGTCGATGATGTAATCAAAATAGTCATCATTCATCTCACCCTTGACCATATGGTAAAGATCACCATTACGCGCGGTAAACATGGAGAGATTGACATAGATGTTCTGAAGCGGAATAACCATGACATCTTCCAGTGATGCCTGAGCCGTTACGCCGCTTAAGGCAAAGGTTACCTTTTCTCCATTATCATCCGTATAAAGATATGCGGCATCAACCCCATAACAGCCATTGACCGTGCCGGAGGTACCGTCACTGGTATTGGTATACTCTACCTCAAAGCGACACGCATCATCTGTCCGAAAGAGTGACAGTGCGTATTCTGCCTCATACGTAACCCCATCCTTTACGATGCCAAGATTGATGTAATCATCCTTAATCGTGTTATAGACGGCTTTGGCTTCCACGAAGGTTTCATAGTCCCCTTCAATGATTTCATCTGTTTCATAATCCACAAGATGAAAACGCCCGTCCGCAGGCACGTCATAAGGCTCTAATGCATTTATGGAAACCCGGCCAGCTGTAAACAACAGCAGAACCGAAGTGAATAATGCGAAAATCTGTTTGCGCATATCGTACATTTTACAATACTTTCTCATTTTGACCAACATACGCCAACATGGCTTTCGGGCCTTTGGCATAGTGGGCAAAGAATTCATCCGGAAACATATGATGGGACACTTTACCATAGACCGCATTATAAACATAGAGAGACCCATCCGAACGGACACGGTAAGCAATATAATGCCCGCCAAATAGTTTCCTCGAATAAAGCAGTATGCCATTGCGGCTGGCCTTCATAGCCCGTAATACCGGTCCCTTACCAAAGGCGGTATGAATGGGCAGTTCTTGTTGACGCAGGTAATGGGCAAGCAGGAAGAAGTTCTCTCCGAACATCTCACCAAGCAAGTGGTTCTTTTCCAGTTCTTCCGCTACTTCCTGCATCGTCTTTTCTTTCCCGTTAAGCTTCAGGAAGTTATATGCGGCAATCCATCCGCACCCCTTTTCCCTGGTGTCAAACCAGCCAAACGGAAGTCCATGCATCGATCCCTGGTCAATGAGATACCCTTCCCGATCAAAGCAGCTGTCTGCGATCTGATAGCGCCAGGGTTCTACCGTACGCAATACCATCTCACCCTTGGGGTAGAACTGATTCACGGGAAAGATCTTCTTCATTCGCAAGTCATGGGAATAGGAATAGATGATGGAAGGATGAAACAGAACAATCGCCCGGTTGGCAGCTACTGCCACCGCATGTCGCATCAGTTCTTCCGACTCATCTTCATAAAACCGGCAATAAAGAAGAGTATGAGAAAACCCATCATCATACAGTGCTGCCTGGCCAATCCGACGTTCATCTTCCAGAATGAAATAAGAATGGTCGGGATCCCGATGAGAGAATATGAAAAGCTTCGGCGGCAGTTTCTCCGCACGAAGCGCAGTATCTGAATTGTCCTGCTTCAGAAACAGCATGATTTAATACTCTCCGCTGTCGAGTTCCTTTACGAATTTCAATGCCTTACGGAATAACTGACGGTCATTCTCATAGGTAATTAACGCTGCGGCGTCTACCATATTCACCCAGAGAAGTTCCGCAACTTCTTCCTTCTGGCGTTTCATGTCATTTGAGGTGGGCCCGGCAACAAACCAGACCACATCCTTTTCTACACCCTCTTTCGGGCTGTAGTGCGTTTCCTCACGGAATCCGCTCAGAAAACGGATCTCCAATCCGGTTTCTTCCTTCACTTCTCTGCGGGCCGTTTCTTCTTCGGTTTCTCCCGCTTCCACATGTCCCTTAGGGAAACACCAGTGTCCTTCATTCTGTCGGATCACAAGCACTTCCAGCTGAGGTGTGCGGCGGAAGATCACTGCTCCACAGGATTTCTCCTTTAACTCCTTCATAGCTTCGTTTTACTGCCCTTTTGCTTTTTTCATCGCAATGTTCATGAAGATCGATTCAAGCACATAGATTAATACAAACCCTACCACAAGCGACAGAAGCAGGGACGGCAGAAACATGCCCAGGAATTTTACCGGAGCACCCTGCCGAACCGCATTGCGGTAGGCAAGAAATACCATCGCAAGTGTAATCACCGGAGTATAAATCAAGTCAGAAATGCAGGAAGTAATCGCCTTGGTTTTCGGCTTTCCCAGCTCAAGGTGCTTACTGCGCATGACATCGGATGTTATCTTTCCCATCGGTACAAAACGACCGATCAATAACGCAAGAATCGTGCTTACAACAAAGCTCACCAGAAATCCTGGAAGTGTGAAATGCCCGGAAGAAAGATTTCCGACAAGAGAAAGCACAAAACTCAATGTGACTCCCATGTATATACTCATGGTTTTCCTTACGTTTCGCATTAGTTCATTCATACTAATAATCCCCTTTTTTATCCGGTATCAGTATACCCCGAATTACGAACACATGACAAAAAACCGCCCCGGAATTCGGGACGGTTAACAATTCAGTGATAGGAAGAATTACTTCACTGCCGGGATAACAGAGCCATCGCTCCATGTGGATTCGATGAAGCTTCTGATTTCATCGGACTGCAGCACTTCGACAAGCGCCTGAATCTTCGCATCGTTTTCATGTCCTTCCTGGACTGCGACGATGTTTACATAAGGGTTATCCTGGTCAGCCTGTTCAAGAAGCAGCGCATCTTCGCTCGGCTTGAGACCAGCACCGATCGCATAGTTACCATTGATCGCAACGAGGTCAGCCTGTGCATCTTCCAGCGCATTGGTGAGCTGTTCCGGGTTTACTTCGATCGAGAAGTCATAGTTGTGCGGGTTATCGATGATGTCTTCCTTAGTTGCGGTAAGGGAAGTAACGCCATCCGCAAGTGTAATCAGACCTTCCTTAGCGAGAATTTCAAGAACACGGCCATGGTCAGCGACAGAGTTGGAAGTGATGATATGAGCGCCATCCGGAAGATCTTCCAGACTGTCATACTTGTTGGATTAGAAGCCGAACGGTTCGATATGAATACCAGCAACGTTGGAGATTGCATAACCGTTTTCAGACTTTTCGTTATCGAAGAACGGAACATGCTGGAAATAGTTGGCATCCGCATCACCATCGGATACAGCACGGTTCGGTGTGTAGTAGTCTTCTGTCTCAATGATGTCAAGCTCGACATTGTACTTCTCAAGAAGAATCGGCTTAGCTTCATTGAGAATAACTTCATGCGGATTCGCTGTTGCGATGATTGTCAGAACTTCAGGTTCTGCGACTTCTTCAACAACTTCTTCAACGACTTCTTCCGCAGCCTCTTCCGCCGCTGCAGGTGCAGGTTCGGAAGCGGATGTGTCAGTGCCGCATGCGGCGAGAGACAATGCAAGTACAGCAGATGTTAAACCAAGGAATAATTTATTTGTTTTCATTTTGTTTTCCCCCTTTTCCTATTGGTTATCGTTTGTCAATCTTCTTTACAATCGCATCTCCGATCCACTGGATCGCAAATACGATCAGAACAATAATTACAGTTGCGGTATAGAGCACCGCGTTGTTGCGCCGGGCGAACCCGTACATATATGCCAGGTTTCCCAGTCCTCCAGCACCGATCGCACCAGCCATTGCCGTATATCCAACTAGTGAGATTCCAGTTACAGCGATACCAGAGACAATCGCGGGCATTGATTCGGGAAGCAGTACTTTCCGAATGATCTGCAGGTTGGAGGCCCCCATGGATTTGGATGCCTCAATCGTTCCCTTATCCACTTCCTGGAATGCGATCACACACATTCGTGCATAGAATGGCGTCGAGGCGACAATTAACGGCGGTAAGGCAGCTTTTGCGCCAAGCATTGTTCCGACTAAAGCCCGGGTTAACGGGATCAGAAGGATCAGCAGAATCAGGAACGGAATGGCCCGAAGTACGTTTACAATGACATCGGTGATCCGGTTAATGAACCGGTTCTGGAATAAACCT
This sequence comes from Solobacterium sp., assembly GCA_017469355.1. Taxonomy (GTDB): domain Bacteria; phylum Bacillota_I; class Bacilli_A; order Erysipelotrichales; family Erysipelotrichaceae; genus Bulleidia. Next base: position 14,889 of record JAFUGM010000083.1, read on the forward strand.
CCGGACTGCGTACAGTACAGGAGAATGCCGATCAGAAGACCGAATATCGAAGCGAACAGCAGCGACATAAATGTCATGAATACCGTTTCGTATACCGCTGTCAGCATCTGGTCAAAATTCAATGAAGTTCCCATATTACAGCACCTCCGCCTTGACACCATCAGTTACCAGGGAATTGACGAAGATGTTATATTCTTCATCCCTTCCGTGATACAGATGCAGATAAGTCACACCATAGGGCCCTGAGACCGAATCCGTGATGTTGGAAGCCACAATACTGACCGGAAAGCTGACTTTGCGGATCGCATTAGCGATTAAAGCATCATCTGTAGCGTCTCCCGTAAAGGTCAATCGAAGCAGCTGACCATCCGGATACTTGAGTTTCAGGCTTTCCGCAAGTTCTTCGATCGTCGAATGATCATCGACGTTCTGTACAAATCTGCGGGTGACATCGTGTTTAGGATGTTCGAACAGTTCCCGAACGGTTCCTTCCTCTACGATTACTCCATCACTCATGACTGCCATGCGTGAACATACCCGCTGGACGACTTCCATCTGATGGGTAATCATCACAATCGTAATTCCCAGGTCTTCATTAATCTGTTTGAGAAGATCAAGAATCTGATCTGTAGTGTCAGGATCCAGAGCGGAAGTAGCTTCATCACATAACAGGATCTTCGGGTTATTTGCCAGGGCGCGGGCGATACCGACACGCTGTTTCTGTCCACCGGAGAGTTCGCTTGGATATGCGTTCTCCCGACCGTCCAAGCCAACCAGATGAATCAACTCCGCCGAGCGGCGTCTTCGTTCATCCTTTCCGACTCCGGCAAGTTCCAGCGGCAGTTCAATGTTTCCCCGGACTGTCCTTGACCAGAGAAGATTGAAGTGCTGGAAGATCATTCCCATATTCTGTCGTGCCAGGTTTAATTCCTTTTTGGAAAGCTCCTGCATCGTACGGCCGTCGATGATCACATCGCCGGCACTCTGTCGCTCGAGCTGATTGATGATACGTACCAGTGTGCTCTTACCCGCACCGGAGTATCCGATAATACCGAATATTTCACCATCATTGATGGTGAGTGTCACACCATTCACTGCGTGAATCTGATCTTCTTTGGTTTCAAAGACCTTTGTGATGTTCTTCAGTTCAATCATGCTCTTCTCCTTTCTATCTCCATAAAATAAAACCCGTCCTGCGACTGCACGGACGGGATCGTAATCTCGTGTTACCACCTTGCTTCACAGATACATCACTGCATCTGCCTCATAGAGTACCAACATACTCGTTTCCGTTAACGGGGAATTCCGTCAGACCCTACATTTCGGA
>JAFUGM010000002.1 GCA_017469355.1 Solobacterium sp.
GGGCCTTACAGAAGGCACGGATGGTTCTTCCGGTTTCCCATTCCTTAAAGCCAAGTTCCGGATGAAGAAATAACTGATCGCCATGATCATATAATTCCTGTTCGTGTGTTGTCAGATAGGTGTCCGTTGCGTTGCTCATAGTGTTCTCCCTCAAAAAATGACCCGGAGAATCTCCGGATCATCCGTTGTTTACTTCAGTAATTCGTTTACCTTTGCCTGCACAGCGTTGTAATCAAAGCCGGCAGCTTCCAGTTTGGCTTTGCGGTCAGCGCCATTTCCCCAGTCACCGCGGATTACTTCCTTTGCGAGATCTTCAATACTTTTGGCAGGTGCCTCTGCGCCAAGCTTACGGTTTACTGCACGCTGAACCATGTCATAGTCATAACCTGCTTCGGTGAGTTTTGTCTTACGCTCCTCACCATTCCCCCAATCACCTTTGATCACTTCCTCAACGATGACATCTACCGCTTTCTTAGCGGGTGCGGCGGGTTTTGCGGCGGCAGCAGCTGGCTTTCCGATGTTCGTCGGCATACCGGCTTTGCTTGGGCCTTTGTTTACGAGCTTGTTGTCATTGTCAGATGTAAATGAGGGCATAGTGATCTCCTTTCCAGAACCTGTTGTTCTGCAATTACCCTTGAATCAGGCGAATAGCCTGAGAAACGCTGTCATTACATTGACGCAGGGCAGCTTCTGCTTCGGCTTCCCCGCATCCTGTTATCTGTATAATAATCGATTTTGCGCGTTTCTGGAGTTTTTCATTCATCGGTTTTACATCAACCATGAAATTGGAAACCACTTTTCCAAGTGAAACCATGGCAGACGTACTTAACATATTCAGGATCATTTTCTCTGCCGTCCCTGCCTTCAACCGGGTAGAACCGGTAAGTACTTCCGGTCCGGTATCTGCTTCAATTGCGATATCCGCCACCTGCCCGATCAGGGAATTCTTATTGCACGCAACCGATGCGGTTTTCGCGCCGATCGATGTTGCGTACTTGAGGCCATGAAGTACATACGGCGTTGATCCACTCGCCGCTAACCCAATCACAAAGTCATTTGATGTAAGGTTATGTTCGCGTAATTGACGCTCTGCCTTGTCTGGATCGTCTTCATCATTTGTGGTGTAGTAAATTCCATCTTCTGCGGTTAAGGCAATGACCTTATCATCGCTCAGACCAAAGGTCGGAGGTACTTCAGCCGCATCGATCAATGCCAGACCACCACTGGTGCCTGCCCCAAGATAGAAGACTCTTCCCCCATTTCGTAATGTTTCGCTGTAGCACTGTGAGGCTTCCGCAATGCGTTCTACGCACTCGCCTACCGCCGTAAGTACAGCCGCATCTTCCTGATTCATCAGGCGCACGATTTCCAATGCGCTCAATTCACTTAAATTCATTGAATTTGGATTTCGAGATTCGGTTCCCATTGTTCTGTTGTCCTTTTCTGTTTTTCTTAATTATAGGAGACCGTATTGAACAGCGGCTCAAAAACTATGAACATGAACCAGATTTACCAATTCCAGACAAACTCCACTCCCCACAATGACTTACAATAGTCTTATCCAATTGGAGGTATCTATGGGAAAACGAATTCTGAACTGCACTGCCAGTGACTTTAATACCATGAGTGCTGCGGAACTGCTTCAAGCGATCGCAGAGAGTGAAGGAAGAACCATGGTTTCAGAAACCATCGGTTCTGTTTCACCGATTCTTGAAACACTCACCAATGCGGAGCTGGTATCCGCCATGGGCGCAGATATTGCGCTGTTGAATATGTTTGACGTCAATCAGCCGGTGATTCAGGGGCTTCCTCCGGTTGAACCATCTGAAACCATCCATGAATTGAAACGACTGATCGGTCGTCCAATCGGCATTAACCTCGAGCCTGGAACCGTGACGGACAGTACTTCCCAATGGGCTCTTACCGATGGCCGTACCGCCTCAAAGGAAAATGCCCGAAAAGCATATGAAATGGGTGTTGATCTGATTCTGCTTACCGGTAATCCAGGGGTCGGTGTAGAAAACGCCGGAATTCTTCATTCCCTGCGTGAAATACGGGCAGAACTTGGCGATAACATTATTCTTGCGGCAGGGAAAATGCATGCGTCGGGAACCGGGGAAGGCGGAAGTGAAATTCTTTCATTCTCCGATATCCATGAATTCATCGAAGAAGGAGCAGATATCATTCTGATGCCAGCACCGGGAACGGTACCTGGAATTACGCTCGACTGGGTAAAAGAGAGAGTCGATGAAATCCATAAGCTTAATAAACTGGCCATGACTTCCATCGGTACCAGCCAGGAAGGTGCAGATGCCGGGACGATTCGCTCCATTGCGCTGCTTGCCAAACAAAGCGGAACGGACCTCCATCATATCGGAGACAGTGGGCTGCCTGGGGTTGCGGTTCCAGAAAACATCATGACCTACAGTATTGCGATTCGTGGAATTCGTCATACCTACCGACGAATGGCCATGAGTATCAATCGTTAATTCCTGTATCCCGGTTGAATGACCGGGATTTTTAAATACTCTCTACCATCCATAGTACGAATAATACTTCTTAAGACTCACTCCCATTCCGTATGGTCATATGGCTCGCTAATGTCTTTATATTTCATTCTCTTTGCGAAAACATGACCGTCATCCACACAAAGAATTATTGAATGTTGTTTCTGATGCGTTTCATCCTGAACTATAAACTGCAGATACTTAGGATGTTCCCCGATCTGGTATTTGAAATTCAACTTACTGACACTGGTCGGATTGATTTGAATCAACCTATCCGCTCGCTGTTCTCCCCCTATACATTTTTCTTCTGAATTAAGTATCACTTCGCTGCTTACATGCAATGTAATACTTTCACCTGCGGAGAAGAGCACTACAAGGCTATCTTCTTTGACTTCTGTTATGCCAACATCATAGAACCTGCTCTTTGACCATTCTTCCTTTAACTCATCCGCCAGATAATCATCACTCATACAATGCATATCTGATACACCGGTGCTGATTAATTGATACAGATCGGAATGATAAAAATGTCTGAGAGCTACGGCTATAGAAACATCACACTTATTTGCATATCGTTCAATGATTCGAGCATATTTCTTTTGAAGAAGCGTCGCATTTGCATTCATAAAATCCTTGCCTCCTTAAAAGAAAGACAACTGTCAATTGCCAACTGCGAACGGAAGCATATCTGTAAGTTAGGATGTTCATAACGTAGTCTTGATATTGCCTCTTGCGCATTAATTAATCCGTCAAAAAACAATTCAACCGTATTGAATACCTTATCGTTTGCGACACCGCCAATCACAACGTCATAATCCGTGACATCAATTCCCTTCCTGCATTCAAGAATAAATTGCAGCCATTCGTCAGAATATGACTCAAATGAACGTATGTTAAACCCCTTCAACTGGCTTTCATCCAGTTGATAACTTGAAACCACAGCCGTTTCACCACGATGTTTAAATTTTTCAGACCATTTCTTTGCCTGATCATAAATTGGAGTCACGTAAAAACCCTGACCAAAATCTACGGTCTTCCTTGAATGCGTTGTATCTGGATTTCTAATTTCCATGAAAGAGCCATGATAAACAATCATACGTTAAGCCCTCGTTTCCTCATAACATCAATAACATCGTTAACAATATAGTCTTTCCCCTGAGTATGAAGAATCTCATAGTTCGGAATAACATACGAATATAAAATGTTGCTTTTCTTAGCGAGCTCATCATAGATGACCGTCGCATCTGTGTTTAGGCTGGATGCGATGTTTTCAATACAGAAAATAATATATTCAAGTTTGTTTTCCATAATACACCTCGGAAACTATTTTTCCTTCCCCGGCATTTTTAAACTTCATGATTCTAATCAGAATCATATCATACCAACTGAATCAGAATCGTATAATCCCGGCTAAGTATCCACACCCTGATTTCCCATGACGTGCATAGAGAACAAAAGGGCACTTCGTGCCCATAAATAGATATTGAGCAGATGCGTAAGTTCCTGCTCATTTATAATTTGGGTATGATGGACACAGAACTGTACACTGAGTATCCCTATTACGGTGTATTAACATGTGACGATGTA
>JAFUGM010000025.1 GCA_017469355.1 Solobacterium sp.
ATCTGCCCCAATGTTTCGAAGAATCCGATATCGATTCACACTATCGAGACGTTCTGATAACTCCTTTAACGCAAGTATCGCACCACATACAATCAGGAATACCAACCCGATATATAACCCCAGGAATGCGACTACCGCCCCAATTCCAATGGAGTTTTCAGAGATTTCAATTTTTGTGATTACGCCAAGGTCTGAGTAGTTGCCCTCCGGGTTCTGTTCTTTCTTCCTCAGGTAACGTTCATGAACATCCTGTTCCATTTCCGTTACTATCTGTTCTATTTCCGCACGTTCCTGTGCAGTTTCAGCACGGTAATTTCCGATCAGATAATCACTTCTTACAGCAGTAATATCAGGAATATCATCTGGAAGGATGAATAAACCCGCATTAATTGACTGTGTCGCCAGGTCAATATAACCGTCCTGACAATCCCCATAGCGGGAATATAATTGTGTCCCAAACACAGTGATGGGATATCCTTCTTCCAAAACATCATCCAGCAGTGTCTTCATTGATTTGAAGTTGCACAGAAGGATGTATTCTCCCTCATTCATTTCCAGTTCTTCCCTGCCATACAGACGCATTAAAGCGTTGTAATCACTTAAGCGATAACAATCAAAGGGATTGTCATACAGAAGGAATGGAAACTGGTCTGTGATCTCTTCCAGTCGGTCACCCAGAAAAGATGCGAATGTGAAGGTCTCATCATAATAACTGTGAAAATGCGTATAGTCCGCAAGATATTCCGTCAGATCATAACCGTATTCGTTATAGAACTCCGTCAAATCTCCATAGGTCAATTCACTCAGAGCAGAATCACTGTACTCCCGATATTCCACTTCGATCTCTGCCGGGCAAAGACGGTTCAGATTAGCATTCATGGAATTCCGTACAGAAAAGGAGGAAGACAATGTACATATCGTCACAAACAACATCAGACAGATCACCGTCATAGACATGACCATGGTGTTGACCTTACTGCTGATCTGACGGAATGTGAATGCGTTCAGCCCACGGAAATACATCCCTTTCATACGCATTAAAATCTGAAGCAACAGACCCGATACTGACCAGAAAATCATAAATGTGGAGACTGCCCCTATAGCGATATAGATCACGATGGTATGTTCCGTGAGATCCTGGAATTTCCAGCCAACCTGATAATATGCGTATCCAAGTGCACATGTGGCGAAAACAAAGATGATGATACAGAGAATGGGATTGCGCAGTGTAATCTGTTCCGACTTTTTCCCGGAAGAAAGAAGATCAATCAGTTTCATTTTAGAAACAATGAAGCTGTTGAACACGATCACGATCAGATACATCACTGCAAAATTCAGAATGGTTTTCCCGATCGCATTCCTTGAAACAAAGAACTGATATGAAGTCATATCTGCCGCAAACATATTGGCAACTAACGCACTCATCAACTGAGATAGTCCAATGCCGAAAAGCAGACCTGCCACAAGTGAACCCAATCCGATGATCATCGTCTCCAGAAAGAGAATGGCGGAAATCGACCCCTTATTCATTCCCAGCAGCATATATAACGCAAATTCACGATGACGGCGTTTCATCAGAAAGCGGCTCGCATACACAATCAGAAGTCCAAGAACTCCGGAGACAAATACGCTGACTCCGGATAACATGTTTTTCAGAAGGACAATCAGCTCATTCCGGCTTTCCAGCACCCGCATCATCACTGCCTGTTCGCCGATCGCATTGAATACATAAAATACAGACACACCGATGACCAGGGTAAAGAAATAGATCGCATAATCTCTGAGACTTCTGCGAATGTTGCCGAGGGAAAGTTTACAGAGCATCATTCACATCTCCTCCCAACAGCGTCACTACATCAATGATCTTTTCGAAGAAGACTTTACGTGTATCATCCCCACGGGATATCTCATGAAACAGTTTTCCATCCTTGATGAATATGACCCGGCTGGCATAGCTTGCGGAGAAGCTGTCATGCGTCACCATCATGATGGTGGCGTCATAGGTTTTATTCAGATATACAAATCGCTCCAGAAGAAGTTTGGAAGATCGGGAGTCGAGTGCCCCGGTTGGCTCATCTGCCAGAATCAATTTTGGATTTGTGATGATCGCTCTGGCAGAAGCTACACGCTGTTTCTGCCCGCCTGACATCTGATAAGGATATTTATCCAGCACATCGGTAATCCCAAGCTGTTTAGCAACCTGGGCAATTGCCTGACCGGTATCCTTTACCGGTTTTTTCTGGATAGATAATGCCAGTGCGATATTTTCATATGCGGTAAGGGTATCAAGCAAATTGAAATCCTGAAAGATGAATCCAAGGTTCTCTCTGCGAAACCGGTTCAGTTGTTTGCCTTTCAGGGCAGTAATATCCTGTCCTTCCAGATAAATATGTCCTGCCGTTACTCTGTCAATGGTTGAGATGCAGTTCAGCAATGTTGTCTTTCCGCTTCCGGAAGCACCCATGACAGCGATGAATTCACCTTTGTGAACATGAAATGTAATTCCATCAATAGCTTTTGTCAGACTGGATTTATGACCATAGTATTTTTCAATATGATCGACGTTAAGCAATTCCATAGCAATGTTTCCTTTCCTGTTAACGTCCTCCACTTTAAAGCGTTCGATTCCGGGTGTCGTCGCTTCAATCTTACGTATCCTTACAGATCTGTAATCTTACTGCATCTTAAGAAAGTCATGTTTTGGAAACGTGATCTTGAACTCAGTAAATTCCTGTTCAACGGATGTACAGACAATATCTGCGCCCAATCGATTGCACATCTGCTTCACAATATAAAGCCCCATCCCTGTAGAACCGGAGATGGTTCTGCCATTTGTACCGGTAAAGGATTTTTCAAAGATATAGGGCAGATCGCTGGAAGGTATCCCTCTTCCGTTATCATGAAAAACCAGCGCAGAAGACTGTTCATGATCTTCGGCATGAATCTCGATCTTCAGTCCTCGATTTTCATCCTTGTATTTCAACGTATTGGAAAGCAATTGATTCAGAATATATTCCAGCCACTTTCCATCGGTCAGTACAGTTAGATCCAAATCTTTGATATGAAGTTCCGCATCTATCAGTTGAAGCACTTCCCGGTTTCGCATGATCACAGCACTGGCGATCTTATGAAGGGAGACTTCCTTAATGACATAGTCCTGTTCTGAGCTGTCACTTCTTGCGTAATACAGAACATTATCGACATAGTCTTCGATGCGTTTTATCTGCATCAGAAACTTCTCTTCCATCCCCGGATGGTTATGACACATGAGTCTCAGGCTGGAAAGCGGAAGCTTTACCTCATGAACCCAGAGTTCAATAAATTCACGGAACTCCTTGTTCTGTCGGTGTTCTTCTGAAACTGCTTCTGCCATGGACTTATCAGTTTCTTTTAATGCGGCGTAGAGAAGTTTTCCTTCCAGGAAGTCTGGTTCTTCCATCACTTCCATCACCAGATACTTCCGTTCCAGCTCCTCCAGCTTAGTCTCAAGTTCCGCATAGAACTTCCGTTTCCTTGACCACTCCCATAGTTCCGTACTGATCCATGCGATGAACTCTACTATCAAGACCAGCACAATGATCTGAGACTGTATGCGAAAGGCCACAAGAAATACCACCACAATAATTGTGGCAAGAGCTTCCATGATATATGCCGGAACTCGATCCTTCAGATAACTTCCCAGTTTCATTTCAAAAGATATCCCAGTTTCTTTCTTGTTTCGATCGCATCACTCAACCCAAAGCTGCCAAGCTTTGCCCGAAGCCTGCTCACATTGACTGACAGCGCATTATCATTCAAGAATTCATCGTTATTCCACAATGCTGTCATGAGCACTTCCCTCTGAACGATTTCTCCCTGATGTTCCAACAGCATCTGAAAAATGATCATCTCATTCTTTGTCAGTATCTCTTCCTGCCGGTCTCTGGAAAGTGTTCCCTTCAACAGATTGACCTGGATATCCTGATACATGTTAATTTTGGAGGGAGAATCCTTCCTCTTCAGAATCTCCGCAATTCTAAGAAGCAGGATGGTCGGATGATATGGCTTGGTAATATAGTCATTTGCACCATAGCTTAAGGAAATCACTTCATCCATTTCGCTCGACCTGCTTGTCAACATGATCACTGGCGTATCGTGCTTCCGACGATATTTCTGAAGCAGAAGTTCTCCATTTTCCTCTGGTAAGGAAATATCCAGAAGAATCAGGTCACATGTAGTTTCTGTCATCTGGCGATAGACATCGGAAAAGTGTTCCACCATAACAACGTCATAACCCGCATGTTTTAAAAGGATGGAAAGTTCTTCCCGCAGTGACTTGTCATCTTCAATGATCTGAATTGTTTTCATAGGGTGTTACCTTTCAACACTTCGATCATACTGCATACGCAGCAGAATAAATGGTTACAGTTTCTTAAGTTTAGTTGTTTCACACAGGATCCAACTTACTGGATCACAAACAGAAAAAGGCTCCCTGATGATCATACGAGAGCCTTACCTGTTTCTCAGTCTTCTTTGGTTAATACCTTGGTCTGCCAGGTTCGCTTACCGCATTCCGGGCATTTCATATATCTTGTTCTTCCCACATGCATCGCAAGATTTGTCTGCCAATAGCTTGGCACATATCTGTGGTGACAGTTCTGGCACTCGTAATAACCAGCTTTCTGTTCGATTCCGACTGCGATAAATGCCACCGTAAATATCATTACAATCGCAAATGTAATCAGAGTAATTCGCAGCCAGATCGGCATTTCAATGAAGAAAGCGATCATAACGATGACAAGTCCCGCAACGACTGCCGGAATTGAAATCCAGTATTCCGTCCTCAACATCTGTCGGTTCTTTTCTTCAATCTCTTTCCGCATTGCCAGAAGATTTTCTTCTGCCTGTCTGCCATAGAATTCTTCCATGATTCTTTCGCCCGACAGGAGCTCATTCACATTGATGTTCAGAAGATCACAGAGTTCCAGCATAATCCCGGAATCCGGCATGGATTTTCCTGTCTCCCACTTTGAGACGGCCCGGTCACTGATGCCGAGCTTTTCCGCCAGAGCCGCCTGCGTCAGGCCCAGTTCCTTTCTGCATGATGCGATGAATGTTCCGATTTTGATCTGATCCATATCGGGCATCTCCTTTCATGGCTCAAGCCTATTCGCAGGCATCATACCATAACAGGAACTGACGGTTGAGTTCGGCCAACTCTACCATTGGTTGAGTCACAGAATGGACAGTGATCAAACGGATCTCTTAATGTTTCAAGTGTATCGCGCCAGGCAGGTGTTCCAGTTCTTCTATTGTATGGTGATGGCCATGACGGTCATTGGTCAGGTAATGATCATGTTCATGGGTATGGGTCACCGTATGTGTATGGGTAACTCCATCATGTGTATGTGTGAAGGTATGTTCGTGCTCGTGAGCATGCGATCGAACCAGTGTATCCGCAACCACAAGAGCAGAACCCGCGATCATGATATCCAACGCAAGAAGATAGCTCTTGGATAATTGTTCACGAAGGAAGACAAACGAAAGAAAGGAACCGATAAACGGTGCCACCGCATAATATGCGCTGGTCTTTGCGGCCCCAAGGACATGTTGTGCACGAACGTACAGGAAAATACTCAGCCCATATGCCACAAAGCCAAGCATCAATGCCGCAACAATATATTGCACTTCCGGCAGAGTCTCTCCCTTGATCCATGCGATCAAAAGAGCGCCGGATCCGGAGAAGATGCCCTTCAGAACAACAATCTCATAGGTGTTTTTTGAAGCGATATTCCGTGTGCAATTGTTTTCAAATCCCCAACAGATCATCGCCGCCAGCACAAACAGCGACCCATAGGAAAACTGAAAACTCCCCGTTCCCTCAAATGAAAGCAGTACGCTCGATAATGTAATAAGGGCGATCGCTGCCCATAATCTTCTGGACACCGCTTCGTGAAAGAGGAACAACGCAATGATCGTTGTCGCTACGATTTCAAAGTTTCCAAGCAGTGATGCGTTGGCAGAGGAACCATAAGTAATACCAAGCATGAGGAAAATAGGTGCCGCAATATCAAGAACGATCATACCAATTACATATGGAAGGTCCTTCGTTGTTAAGGGCTCTGACGACACCCTGTCATTATGATTGAACAGATACAGGATCCCGATTCCAAGTCCTGCCCCAAGATACAGAAGCGCCGCCATTGTCGTAGGGCCAATCCCGCTCAGAAGAAGTTTTGATACGGGCACATTAATCGCATAAAACACCGCCGCTGACAGTGCATATAGTATTGCTTTGGGTTTCTGCCTGTACATCACTCGTCTCCTCAATTCCAATATTCTTCGTATAAACAGATTACATCTTTATACGATCCTTCGTAATCATGAATTGAGTTTCCAGCTGATGGCTTCCTTTCGTGAATCCACAAACCGACGATAAATTCCTTCCTGCTTCATCAATTCCTCATGGGTTCCACGCTGCGCAATACGACCCTTGTCCACCACAAAGATCTGATCCGCATTTCTCACCGTCTTCAGACGATGCGCAATCATCAGGATGGTTTTCTCTTTTGTCAAAGCTCCAATCGCCTCCATCAGATCCTTTTCATTTTCAGGATCGACATTGGCTGTTGCCTCATCCAGAATAATCACCGGTGCGTCTTTCATAATTGCGCGGGCAATCGATATCCGCTGTTTTTCTCCTCCGGAAAGCGATGCGCCATTTTCTCCGATCACCGTGTCATATCCTTCCGGCAGCGCCATGATAAAGTCGTGGCAACATGCTTTTTTGGCCGCCGCAATCACATCTTCCATTGGTGCGTTTGGCTGACCAAAGCGAATGTTGTTGGCAATCGTATCATGGAAGAGATATACGTTCTGGAATACAAAACTGTAATTCTCCATCAGAGAATTCATTGAATAATCCGTTACATTTCTTCCACCCAGAGAAACCGTTCCCTGGTCCACATCCCAGAACCGGGCAATCAGATGACATAGTGTGGTCTTTCCTCCCCCAGACGGTCCTACGAATGCGGCAGTTCCTTTCGCCGGTATGGTCAGCGACACATCATCAATGATTTTCTTTTTGTCATACGCAAAATCAATGTCAGATACCTCAATCCCGGTTTCAGTCGGGTGAATATCTTCCCCATGAATATCCATCGGCGGAAGATTCAGAATTTCCTGACCTCTTGTGACACTGATATCTACCATACGCAGAAGTGCAGAATAAGCTCCCATAGTCTCAAGCCCACTGAAGACGTGAAATGACATAATCGCCATGATCACCGCAGTGATTAACGGCATACTGTCATTCAGATAGAACCGGATGGAAGCCAGCAGAATAGCTACACCTGTCAGTTTCAGGATGATGTTCTGTAGGGGAATATACCGATTCGAGGCCAGTTCAAGTCCCGTGTTCTGGCGGGACGCTTCCTGAATCTCGCTGTCCAGCTTCTTCCGTGATTCTCCAACCATGTTGTAGGCTTTGACTTCGGTAATTCCCTGAATATATTCCAGGATGCCGGAGATCAGATTGATATCTGCGATTTCCTTCTCTTCAAACAGCACTTCATTGTTTTTCTGCATCTTTCGATTGACGAGTGCGAACAGAAGAATACCAACAATGGATATAAGCCCGATCCGCCAGTCATAAAACAGTATTAGCAGGACAATGATTGCGGTATTCAACATTCCCTGTGTCGTCAGCATAACAACTCTTGTGGCGGTATCACCAAGCTGTTCCATCGTATTGGTTGTCACAGAAGTAATCCTTCCCAGACTGTTTTCATTGAAATAGCCCATCGGAAGAAAACGGAGATGTTCCGCAATGGAGATTCGCTTTCCGGCACATTCGTTATATCCTGCCCGACACTGCATCATGACAGATTTCGCACGAACCAGGACCTCCAGAATCACTGAACATAGAAGAATCAGGAATCCAGAAAGAACTGTGCGTCCACTGGCATTCCCGTTGATGAAATCACTCAATACAAGCCAGATCGCAGGATATTTGAGGCCATTTAACACAGCCATTACAACTCCAAGCACCAGAGATTGATAGAAGAGATGCCTGTTTTCCGTTTCGCAGAACGCGAAGAATTTTCTCAATGTAGAAATCATTTTGCGGCACCTCCTTCTTCCGTATCTTTGGAATATATATGTGCTTCCCACATGTTCTTATACAGTTCGCTCTGTAAGAGAAGTTCCTGATGTGTTCCCTTAGCTTCTACCGTTCCATCCTTTATGACTACAATCTGATCCGCGTCGATAATGGTCGACAGCCTGTGGGCAATAACAATCAGTGTTTTCCCTGCAGCGAGCGAGGATACTGCCTTTTGAATCACCGCTTCATTTTCGGGATCGGTGTAGGCAGTCGCCTCATCGAGAATCAGAATCGGAGCGTTCTTCATCATCGCTCTGGCGATGGAGATACGCTGCCGTTCTCCTCCGGAAAGATGGGCTCCACTGCCTCCGACCATCGTGTCAAACCCATGTTCGAGTTCCATGATGAAGTCATAACATCCGCTGTCACGTGCCACCTGTTCCACTTCCGCATCGGTCGCGGAGGGTTTTCCCATCCGAATATTTTCACGAACTGTCCGATCAAAGAGGAACGTATCCTGTGACACATACGCCACCTGTGCGTTATAGTCCGCCAGGGTCATTTCACGCAGATCCATTCCACCGATGGTAATACTGCCGCTTCCAACATCCCATAAAGACGCAATTAATCTTGCGATCGTGGTCTTACCACTGCCGGAAGGCCCTACAAGGGCAGTGACCTTCCCCTCCGGAATCTTCAGGTTAATTCCATGAAGCACTTCCGTTTCACCATATCCAAAGCGCACATCCGAAAGTACAATGTCATATCCATCCTGCCCTGTTTTACTGCTGGAGGGGCGAACGAGTTCCGGCAGTTCCAGAACATCATCAATTTCACCAAAGATTGCGGTTGCCTTCCCGATGTCATCGTTGTATCCCATGATGGTAATAAAGGGAGTAACAAGTCCCATGGATAGAATGATCACCATGGCAAATTCCGCCAGCGTTAACGAACCATGAAGTGTAAACAATGCGCCTAGTGGAAGCACCGCAAGCATCGTAGACGGAGCCACGACCATTGCGAGTGAAAAAGGAACGATACATCCTCTCATCCAGTCAATGAAGCTGTTTGCGTTATCCTTTGCGGCATCGACAAACTTCTGATAGGAGCTCTCCGTCTTACCAAACGCCTTAATCACCTCAATACCGTTAATGTATTCGACAGCAGTTTCATTCAGAACTTTGGTTGTGTCCTGTGTACGCTTGAAGTTCACTTCGTAATCCTTGAACATCATCATCATGGATATCATTGCCAGGGGAAGTGTAATCAGGGAAATCAGCGCCATCCGCCAGTCAATCGTAAGCAGATATATAAACATGAAAACCGGTGCCGCAATATTCGAAGTAAACTCCGGCACCACATGCGCCAGCGTCGGTTCAATCGAATCCACCCGCTCCACCATGATGTTTTTTAATGAACCACTGGGCATGTCAAGTACGGTGCCAAGTGGCAGGCGTGCCAGTTTATCACATAGCTGTTCCCGTACATTGCCAATTAAGCGGAATGTTGTTCGGTGAGATGTATTGGTCGACAGCGTATGAAATACGACTCGAAGAATCCAGCATACCGCCATCAGAATTCCTTCCATAAAATAAACACGGAATTCCCGTTCTCCTTCAAACAGTTTCTTCACCATGTCTCCCATGACAAGAAACGGCAGCATCGAACATAGTACGCCAATCAGCGCGAAGATCACGCTCTTTATGTAATGATTCTTTTCATTCCCGGCAAATTTGAGAATGTAATGAAGTAGATTTGTCTCTTTTGTCTGTCCGCCCATAGCTCCAGTCCCTTTCTCAATGCGGTTGATTCCGGTATTCCCTCGGCGTCATACCGCACTTTTTCTTAAATGCCGCAGAAAACTTTCCTGCGCTTTCATAGCCCACGGAAAATGCGATATCGCCGATACTCATATCCGAATTCTTTATCAACATTTCCTGCGCTTTCTGCAGACGATATTCCTTCAGCCAGGTGTAAATTGGCTTTCCATAAATGCTTTTAAAACACGTTTTGAGTGCAGTAGATGAAATCTCAAATCGGGAAGAAAGTTCATCAATCGTATAGTCCTGACTTAAGTCTTCAATCATCAGACGCATTGCTGCACTTGTTTTCTCAACCTGATCTTTATAAAAGTAGGTGTTCTCATTTGTCTCCCGCTTTTCCATCGCATCAAGACACACAAGAAGTTCCAGTACCTTTGCCTTGAAATACTGCTGTTTTGCTTTTTCCGGCACATGATAAAGATCTGTAAACAGTCGCCGAAGTGTTTCATTTTCTTTTTCTATAAAGTAGCCATCCCGCCCACAGAATTTATCCCGGATTCCCGCAAGATCAATCGGTATTCCGGAGATTTCTTCTTTCAATGTCCTATCAGCCACCTCATGTTCAAACCCGATTGTGATGCCATGAAAATGACTGGTGGGAAACCGCGCAACCCCTTTGTGATGTACGCGCGAATCAATACAGATACTCCCGGCATTCTTTACCTGATAAAACCCATTGTCACATTCCATGGTGAGACTTCCTTCCCGGCAGTAATCAATCGCAAGAACAGTCTCGGCTGCCTGAAAGGTGGAGTCATAGTAGGACATGTGAAAATCGTTATACATGAGATATATGCCATCAAATACCTGATGGACGATCATATCTCCTTCCCCGGTCTCATTTTCTACACGGATAACTACACAGTCTTCATTCTGTGCCAATAAGCGAAATGAACCGATCGATCCGAAATTGTGGAATGCGTCCCAAACCGTCTTCCCGCCATCACTCATGTGTCTCTCCTTTCAGTTGGATCACATCATCACAACAGCTTCTGATGAACTCACTGTCGTGCGTCACGGTGAGTATGGTTCTGCCCTCCGCTTTCAGCCGTTTCAGAGTTTTGGCGACCATATTCATATGACGTAAATCCAATCCACTGGTAGGTTCATCCAACAACAGAATCGGGCGTTTACTTGCGAATGCACAGGCAATTGCCAGGCGCTGTTTCTGCCCGCCTGAAAGTGACATTGGATGACGGTCTGCCAAGTGCTGCAGTTCCATTTCATCAAGTATCTGCTTCGCAAGAGATTCATTCTCTTCCGGCATACTGATCAATACCTCATCCAGTACAGATTCCGTAAACAGCTGATGGTTTGTGTCCTGCATTACCATAAAGATCAGCTTCAGGCGCTCCTTGCTGTTGTAGGATTCCCCTTCATAGTTCATCGTACCCTTGTTCTTCAGAATACCGCAAAGGCAGCCGAGAAATGTGGTCTTCCCTGCCCCGTTTGCGCCGACAACAGCAGTGATGGAACCCTGCTTGATATGCATTTCATCCAACTGGAACACTGGAGTACCACGCTTATAGGAGTATGTGAAATCTCTCAGAACGATATCGTTGGACTCCGTGCCTTCCCTCTTACAGGAAAGATTCACCATGGAAAGCGGTGAACTCCGTTCCGTTGTACGTAAGCCATATGAGGTCAACTGATCCTGTGTCAGCCTGGAAGCTTCAGAGGATGGAATATCCTGAACAATCCGCCCCTCCTCCAGAATCAGAATTCGATCTGCGATATCCCAGACATAGTTGATTCGATGTTCTGCGATCAGAATGGTTTTCCCTTCTGATTTCCAGCACATAATAAGGTTTCGCAATGCCTCGGCCGCATCGTAATCCAGGTTTGCGGATGGCTCATCCAACAGGATCAGATCAGGGCGCAGTACATCGACCGATGCACAGGCGATCTTCTGTTTTTCTCCTCCGGACAGCTCAAAGATATCCTGATCCATCAGCTTCTTGATGTGGAAATTCTTAACTGTGCAATCAATTCTTGCGAGAATCTCCTCCTCTGGCATGGCAAGGTTCTCACACCCAAATGCCAGTTCACTGGTTGTATCCACGTTGAAGAACTGCGATCGGGGATTCTGGAATACAGTGCCAACTTTCCCGACAAGGTCATAGATTCCCTTTTCCTCAATACGCATTCCATCTACAGTCAGGATTCCGCTTCGTGTTCCGGTATAAAACTCCGGAATCAATCCATTCAATAATCGAAGCAGCGTTGACTTTCCGCATCCCGAAGGTCCGGTAATCAATACACACTCTCCATCCGGGATGGTAAATGAAACATCATTCAGACTGTTCTCATTCGGATTTGCGTCATACGCAAAACTGACATTCTCACATCGAATCACAAGATCACCCCTGATATCCAGTACACACATCCTGCAATCACAAGCGCAAATACCATATAATCCGCCGCATGAAATCCGATATGGCAGATATTCGTCCGCACCTTGGATATGCCAAGCCCTCTCGTCAATGCGGAGGCAGACAGTTCATCTCCGATCTTTGCGCTGCAAGACAACATTGGAACCATGATGTATTCCAGCATTTCATATCCCTTACTTCCGCCTATCCCAATGCCTCGCATCTTCATGGCCGCCCATATGGATGCGCATTCCTCACGAACCGTGGGGAAAAAGCGAAACATCACGCACATGGGAATCGTAAGTTCATCCGGCATATGCATTCGCTCCATCGCCGCTTTAAATTCACTGACTTTTGTGGTGCGAATCACATAGGAGCCCATCAAAAACGCAGGAAGAAATCGGCTGATCAGCAGAATCAGAACCATCATGATTACCGCAGCCGCCCCATGAAGACCTGGAAAGATATATTTCTGCATATATTCAGTAAGCGCAAATACAAGCACTCCAATCGCAAACGTTTGATATCGTCCTGAAGCCATCAGAAGAAGAAATGGCAGAACTGCAAAGAGGATGCGAAACCAATACAGACGATCTCCTCCGGTCACAGCCAGGACAAAGAACGCTTCCACAAAAACAAGCAGCAGTTTTGTCCGTGGATCCAGCACAAAGAACTGCTTCTGTTCTTTCATCAAACAATGCCTGCCTTAATGAAATGCTTTTTAAGAAGCTTTTTACCGATCAGACCACCCAGAATACCAAATACAAAGGTCAGGATCAGAAGTACAGGAAACATCCAGTTCGGTGTTAATCTCATAACCGCATCCGCATACTCCTGTCCATAACTGGCACGATCCGCAAAATACTGTTCCCGCTGGAAGAACAGCGGAAGATAGTTACCGCACGCCCATAATGGGAATACTCCTGCGGTCAGCACAGCGGCTTTCATACTCTTATAACCTCCGCTGCGGTATACCAGCTCCGCAATGATACCTGTAAGAATGGAGAACGGAATCGGCATCCAGGTCATGCCAGTGACAAACATCAGAACACCCATAATCGTGCTCATGATCAAAATCATTCCCGGCTTCTTCACTTTGGTGAGGAACATCATAAAGGGAATTCCACAGATCAGACCATACATGGAAGATAACAGCATCAGCATAATCGGAATGAGACCCGTAAATGCCAGCACTAGAGAGATCGCAAAATAAATCGCAGAATAAATACCAATGTTAATCAGGTCACGCCCATTCAATCCTTTTTTCTCATTCATAAAATGTCAGTCCTTTCATCAGTTAGTTATTACTAACAAACAGACCAAGTATGGCATGAGAACTGTAGTTTTCTGTAGCCCAATCGGGTGAAACTACTCCAATCAGATATTTATTTTTGCGTTGTATTACAAATGATCATTTTCTTTCCTTTATGTAAGACGCCGGGTCTGAAACATAAAAGTCATACCCGTTTGGATTTCAATTAACTCCCAAACAAGATACGACGTTTCGTTTGAATTCCAGGTTCTATGACTCACCCTGTTCCACCTAGCGTACTCTAGCGATGAAGATGATTGCCAACGCTACCTTCTAATCCAATTAATGATTTCCTGTTCCGATTCTTCAAAGTATCTCAGGTTCTCCTGACGATATCTTCCAAATGTTCTGTACATAACACCAATAAGGGGAATCATACGATATAACTTCTTCTCCCGCTGCCGGTTGGGCATCAGGCCATTTAAATGACTCCCATGATGATAGATGATCGTTTTAACATCGTTGTCATAATGAGCTTCTTTCAGACTTCGCTCAATTTCTCTGACCGAGTATTCTGCTGGCCAGCATTCATCTTCATCGCCAGCGATCAAAAGAATTCTTGCGTGTGTTTCCTCCGCATGAAGCCTGGCCTGTTCTACAGCCGCTAAATCCTGATAGGCATCATGGTACGCAGCCCACATCCCCGTAACCCGGCTTTTCGCATCCGGATGGTTCTGGTATTTCGTGGCCTTTACTTTGGAAAGGTCTGCTCTTACAAACGGTATGTCTTCCCCATGCCATGTGGCGACACTATGACCTGACATGGTCTTTTTATCTTTTAATGTGCCCTCAAACGGAACATGTGTAGGAGAAACCATGATCAGGTTCTCGAATCCCCCGATGTACTGCGCCACAAGAACCGCAAAGATCGATCCCATAGACTGGCCATAAACACTGAGTTTTTCAATATGTTTCACTTCTCTCAGATACTGGATGGCAGGAATAAACATATCAATCGGTATCTGATTCGGGCTCTCCGGAAGTCCATCTGCACCATATAAAGACACTGCTAATCCAGTGATCCCATAATCCGCAAATCGCTCCGCAATCTTGATTCCAGGAAGCAGGCTCTGTTCGCCACCCATGATTATGACAACTGCTCTGTCACTCCCCTCCTCTGGCTCCGCAAGATGGCCGGTAAACCCGTGACTCTGATAATTAAAGTCCTCACGTATCATAAGTTCCTCCATAAACTTTCTCTCAGTCGATGTTCTTCAAACCATCGTAAAGACCATTGAATGAGTTTTTGTTGCGACACCTGCTGTAGGAGAGTTCCTTCGTTTCTCCAAACTCAAACTGGAAACATTTTACCAGCTCTTTTCTCATGATTTATCACTCCTGCTCAACGATATTGTTTTGACTGGCTTCCATGTCTTCCAATAAATGTCCAACATGTCGGATTTCAAAGAACAGTTCTTTATTTCTAAGAACGATAATCGCCGCCGCGAATGTAATGACAAGGCTCTCCACACATTTTGTTTCCGGAGTCATGGCAATCTTTTCCTGCATGAAATTCACAAACAGATGAAACACCATGCATGCAAGAATAGAACGGTCACTGACCAGGTAAACCCATGTGATGATGAAGCCAAGCGGAATTCCGCTGATAAAGAAGTTTATTACATATAACGGATTCACCAGAAGACCCGCTTGATAGGTTCCTTTAATGAATAGCAGTGGGAAATGCCAGAAGCTCCAAAGCGCACCGAATATCATTGATTCCCAGAACCAGTTCATATAGTTCCCTATGGAGTCCTCACAATAACCTTTCCAGCCAACTTCTTCAATGATGGAAGCCAGCAGAATGGTAATCAACGCGCTTCCAATTCCAACCCCCGTAAAAGAAAACTCCTCTGTGAAAGAAAATTGATTCAATGATTGCCCAAACGCAAGTGATAACAGAATTGAGGCTATGACAACTACCGCAAATACCAGAACCGCCAACAGCACATTCTGCCACTTCACTTTATGGAAACCGATCAATTTGTTCTTCAGATCCTGTTTCAGAACTTCGGATTCCGATCGCATTACAAACAGCGTCGACACTACCGCGGGCGCGATCAGACCAGCCACCATGAAAACAGAACCTATGGTTTCTGGAAGAACAATTGCCGGTATCCAGAACATCCAGGTAAACAGGTATGCCAGAACGAAAAATCGCACTGGTTTGTATCGATAAGTTTCCATAATATTCCTTCAGTACTTTTTGGATTGAATCTGTCAGTTCATCGGTTCAACCCATATGCATCAAGTGCGGATTTGAACGCAGGTCTTCGATTATATCTAACCTTATATTCGGTTATGATTCTCTGCTTGGCGCCGCTATCTCCCAATGACTCTCTTACCTCTCCCAGCGCAACGATATATGAGGCACATTCTTCATAGTATCTTCGTCTGTTCGCTTCGAGGATTGCGTCGGTTCGCATTTCCATCATCAGTTCGATTCTATTTAGAACTTCTTCACCGAATTCTTTCTCCATAGGTGTGATTGATTTCCATTTATGGAACACCGACGAAAACATCGCAGCTTTCTCTTCCCTACTTACTGCCAGATCCCCACTGTAATAACTGATTGAAAACTCCATGGAAGCCCTCACATACTCCGTCATCATCTTTATACCAGGGGTATTCCATTCACCCTCATACAGATACAGAAGGAATAATGCAATTCCCTCCTTCATAAACGTATTGGACCATCCAAGAAACTTTCTCTCATTCACATAACTTTGCATGACATAACTGAATTCCCCCGCCAGGAATTCCAACATGGCAACCGTATATTTCCGCGGCTTATTTTCCAATAGTTCACCACGAAAACCTGTTTCATACCGGTAAACATAGGGATCTTCTTCCACATCAATTTCCTCAATGATCCGGTTCAGTCGGTCGCGTTTTTCAGGACTGTCAAAGCCATTCAGTAATGCCTGCAGATAATTGACTGGAGTTGTATCGGATTCATAGGCCGCAAAATAGCACTCCTCCAGCATTGCTGGGTCATATGATTTGTTTTTACAAATAAGCTCAGCCACCTTAAGTGCGGTTGTGCTTCTTACAACATAGTTCACCGGAATCCGGTTTATTGCCTCAATTCCCAATTGAACTGTTTCTTCCGCTGTCAGTCCTTCAGAATTCGTCAATATCTGTAAATATAAGCCTGGATGCTCATCTGCGAATTTATCAGCGAGAACAATTGCCTTATGCGGATCATCCAAAAGTCTGACCGACTCATTGAACAAGGCTTCCGCAATTATTCCTGACTGCTCACCCAGGTAAACAGACCATTTCTCAAGAAAGTCATCAAACTCAGGCAGCTCTGAATCCCCGTGCTGCATCAATCCTTCGATTGTCACATCGCAGTATGCCTTTTGAATTAGGTCGTACATATCCTCAATGCGATCCTCATCATCCAGGCACATATACCCGCAATAAAGCGTGTCGTATACTGCGTCTGGAATATCGCGAAGCATCAGTCCATAGTACTTCAGTTGATCAATTCTGTAGGAAGAAGTAATACGATCTGATGAATGCACATTTACAGAAAGCGCCTTTCTTCCAACCTCAAACCCATGTTTATAGTTTTCCTCATCCATGCATTTGTGAACATAGTCAAATGCGTTATTTAGCCTTCCCGCTATATCATCATGATCCAGATAGAGATACTCCTCTTCATCATCGTCATCGTCGTCATCCCACTCGTCATAGTCTTCGTTATATGTCACTTCAATACAGATCTCCCCTGAGTCAATCAGTTCAAGATCCTTCATGATGGTTTCATACGTTTCCTTATCATCAAAGCCTGACTTTTCCTTGTCGGATAATTTCTGTTTATCTTTGGAAAACAGTTGCAGTTTATTGAGAAATACATCACGTTCGCTCTCGGGAATGACTCTGGCAATCTCATGTACAAAATCACTTAACTGCTCTTTGGTATACCCATCTGATATTTCATTGATCTGCTTCAAAAATACTATCAAGTTCATTGTGGTAACCTCCTCTATTCATTTCAGTGCTTTCCTAAGGTGTTCTGTTGAGCTGTATCTGTCAAATCCAGACAACAGTCTTCAAAGTTCTTTCCTGTCTCTTCGTTTTCTTCATCCCTTCTTCAGTCCAGGGACTCACTTCCGGTTTTCTCAATTTCCCATAACAGCCTTGCATAAATACTGCATGAACCTGTCATATTCCGCAGGAGTCAACATATTGGGAGAAGACATGACGATCAGGTCATGACCATCAAAGCCATCATGATATGCCGGATGGACATGGCTGTAGTTGTTTGAATAAAAGCCTGCACGCTCATAAAATGCCTTACGGCGGATAGAGATTTCATCGATTGGTGGATCAATTTCCAGAATCACCGGCTTCCTGCGTTCTGCTAAGAGCCGAAGAGCTTTTTGACCATAACCCAAGCTGCGCTTTTCGGGAAGAATACAGAAATGTTCCACATATATGAAGTGCTCGGTTTCCCAATTCAGCATCAGTCCAACAAACTCCGAGCCATCATAAATGCGATCAAACCTGTAGTCGCTCAACCTCATGATATTGCGCTGTGAAGCAGGCTCACGCTGTTCATGAATTGGAAAACTCGAATGATATAACTCCATATATGACGCATAATCCGGATCATTCTCATCAGTTAATCGCCTGTAGTGTATCTCACTCATAACATCACCTATTCCAAACTGTTATTTCAAGATGCTCACATATATTATGATTCAATGATTCGATTAAGAAATCCTTTGATAATCGATATATATTCTTCCTGCAACACCCACGGGCCATGATGGCTTCCACGCATGTAATGAACTTCAGGTTCCGGTAAGAGTGCTTCAAGGGTTTTCTGATCCTTTTTCGAAAAGATATCATGTTCCGGCTGGAGAAGAAGTATTCTTCCTCGTACACAATCAAAGTCTGAGGGTTTCATGAGCGGCTCATGAATCAGTTCGCCAACCATTCGAAAGGAGTGAATCAACTTCTGTTTACTATGTGGATCCTCCGCAATCATCTGAAAGAAGCTTGTGCCATAAGCCATTTCTTCTTCCGTTTCAACTTCATAATAGGTATTCACCTTTTCAGTCAGAATACGGCTGGCCAGTTTCCAGGGCAGGAGCTTTAACGCGGTTGTGATCACACTCGTAAACCATGGCCGTTTTCGATCGGGTTCAAGATATTCCGAATCAAGGGTTACGGTTGCCATGAGGATCAATGCAAAAATATCTTGATACCTTCTTGTGTAAAGCTGTGCCTGCATTCCACCATCACTTGCGCCTACAAGTATCGGATTTACAATATTCAGTTTCTCCAGCAGGCTGTGTATCACGGAAAGCTGTTCATCATTACGTTTCGTATCTGTTGGATATTCAATGATCAGCGTCCTGTATTCCTGCTCAAATGTCTCAACATAGCGCATGAACATCTGCTGGATTTCCAATCCGTTAAAAAACACAATAGCTTGTGCGTTTTCCGGTCCGGAAATCACATAACGCAGATGATGACCATCTATCACACCCTCTGTATAATGGTGGCTCGTTAAGAATGCTTTCTCTTCTTCTGAATAGGTCTGCACGTTCTTCTCTCCCTCGCAGATTGCGGCTGTCTTCAAAAGAATAGCATAACCAGATTTCATCGCTCGACTTTCCGATTGAAATGAAAAAGCACATCGGCAAATCTCTTCTGTTTTTGCCAATGTGCGCTCTCAATCAGTTTCATGATCAGAACATTTCTTTGAGTACTCCAAAAAAGCATGAGTGACGTTATCCATTACAAGTACCAGCTAAAAAACTTGTTTGTTCAATCTGGACAAACAAGTTTAATACCCGCCTCGCTCCGCTATAATTATTTTCAATTAAAACCTATTCCGTTTCTTCGTCACAATCTTATCGCAGGCTGCCAAAACACCTGGCAGCACAAACAGGATTAGTATCGTTGCGCAAAGCGCACCCATGGAAATGGTTTTTATGATGGCGTTAACTGTCGGATTATTAAACATTCCGCCGACTGCTGCCGTAACCAGTATCAAAATCAACCCTGAGGTCATGATCGTATGAATTGAGCCGGAATATGCTTTTTTCAATGCATCCTTTACATCCATTGTCTTGCGAGCCTCACAATAGTAATTTGTGAGAAGGATGCCATAGTCAACAGTGGAGCCCATAAGGATACATTCCACAACAAGCAATGCAAGATAATAAATACTGCCGTTCAGAGCTCCTGTTATCGAAATGGTGATATAAACACCGCACTGTACCAGCAACACAAGAATGAGCGGGATAGAAAGTGATTTGAAGGTAATTGCTACGATGAGGAAGATTGCTAACGCTGTGAGAAGTGTAATAAATAACAGCTCGTTATCAAACGTCTTCTGCATTTCATAATTCATCGCCGAATTACCAACGAAATAGTATTCGCCTTCCATCTTGTCGTTTCCAAACTGTTCAAGATTATCAAAGAACGCGGTTGTCTCTGCCCCTTCGTCGGGGTAGGAAGAGGTGATAATCAGTCGTGAATAGTTTTGCGATACAAGCTGTTTTCTTCCTTCATCCAGAGAATCCTGTGCGTCAAAAAGTTTCTGCCGCATATCATTATCAATTACAGACGCAAAGCGAGAATCATTCAGCACGCTGTCCGTCATATAACTGAGCAGTGTCTCCAGCGTCATCGTCCATTCAGGATCTGCGTTTTCAGGGCTTTCCGCATACAGATAGACCAGCTCAACCATAGAACTTTCCAGCTCATCTGTCAGCCCGCTTAACAGGTCACCCATTTCTTCAGCAGTATATGTATCTCCGGAGATTACTGCGTTTACCATCGTTCTTGCGGAAGAAAGCATATCCGAAGTATCGGCATCGATTCTATCCGCATATTCGCTGTCAGACAGCACCTCATCAATGATGAAGTCAATAAACCCCTTCACAGACAGCGTCCAGCCAGAGGTATCTCCATGTTTGCTGATATACAGCAGATATAACTGCTGTGCCTGCTTCTTACTCATACCCATGAGTTCAGAAATCTGATCGGCTGTATAGGAGGTGCCGTTTACCGAGCCATTGATAATCGCCTGCGCAGTAGAAAGACTGCCCACTTCGTCACTTCCCATCATGGAACCTAACATATCACTGTTATCCATCAGGAAATTGATGATGGTATGCATGGAGAGTCTCCAGTTATTGATCTGACTTTCAGAAGCACGAACCGTATACAGCATTTTCAGCATACTGTCATCCATACCAAGCAGATCTGCGAGTTCATGATATGTGAATTCCGTGCAATTGATAGTTGCCTTTATCATCTTTTGCATCATCTGCAGCTGACTGATCCTTGCGCTGTCCAGATAATTCTTCATTACAGAATCAGTAAGGATAAAATCAACGGTTTCTTCCAGAGACATTGTTTTGCATGAAATATCACTGCCGAAATAAAGCCGGAAAACAATTTCAATCAGGTCTTTTTCCATTCCGAAGGTTTTGGCAAGTGTCTGTGCATCAAGTCCTGTACCAGATGCCGCAAGCTGAACCATCTGATTCATCGTCGCAAGCTGTGTCTTCTGCTCTTCGGTGAAGTTATTCGCATAAGCCTCATTACTGAGAACGTCATTCACAAGAAATGCAGTAAAGTCGGATAAGGATATCGTCTTCTGGGGAGCTAAGGTTAAACCAAACAGCTGCTGTACCTGTGTCTCCTGAATTCCAAATACCTGCGCAAGTGCTGCCGAATCAAAGGCTGTACCAGATGCCGCAAGCTGAACCATCTGATTCATCGTCGCAAGCTGTGTCTTCTG
>JAFUGM010000026.1 GCA_017469355.1 Solobacterium sp.
AAACCCACCCATCGGCGGGATTAGTATCAGATTCTGAAGGAGTAAACGCAACTGGAAGTTCCTGAAGACTAAATTCAACTTCGCCTGCCCTGAAGTGGAATTTACTTTTCCACTTCAGCGTACAGAAAAAGGTTAATTTTGGGTATTGACCATCTTGAAAATCGTGTGGTATATTAGGTAAGCACTGTTGAAGAGAACATGCGCTTGGCAGAGTGAAGCAGTACTCAAGAGGCCGAAGAGGTGCCCCTGCTAAGGGCATAGGTCGGGCAACCGGCGCGAGGGTTCAAATCCCTCCTGCTTCGCCATTCTGTGGTTCCGTGGTGTAGTGGCTAACATGCCTCCCTGTCACGGAGGAGATCGCGAGTTCGATCCTCGTCGGAACCGCCATATGCGAACGTAGTTCAATGGTAGAACGCCACCTTGCCAAGGTGGACACGGGGGTCCGATTCCCCTCGTTCGCTCCTAAGGAAAAACCTGTGGATTCCACAGGTTTTTTCATGTCTGAACTAACTAATCGAGTGTGATCAAAGATGGATCTGTGATCAGCCGCATTGCACAATGACCATTGGTGATCGGATCTGCCAGATACAGTTGTGTTTGACTGGCAGAAGATGTGTATACAAAGGGAAATGGGGTGTTTGTCGCAACACCATAATTTCCCTTACGATCCAGAACGATCAACGAAATCGGCTGAATATCACTTCTTACCTTTGTCAGTCGATACAGATATACATTAAGGGCACACTCGGCAGCGGTCTGGGCATCCATCCCCTGCTTGAGATTCATACATGCCTGAAAGCTCAATACACCCCGCATGATTTCTTCGCCAACTCCGGTACAGGCGGCAGCCCCAACTTCGGAATCCGCATAGAACCCGCTGCCAATGATGGGAGAATCACCAATCCGGCCAGGCGTTTTCTTAAAAAGACCAGACGTACTTACTGCAGCGCAGAGTCGGTTCATTTCATCCTGTGCCAGAACACACACGGTATCATGACTGTCTTCTGCGTTAGATTCTTTCCATTTGTTCATGGAAGATTCCGTACGATTGTCACGCGTTTCATATCCATGCGCTAATGCATAGCGATATGCCCCTTCGCCAACCAGAACATTATTCAATGGTTCCTTGCTTAAGCCATAAGCTACAGCCACCGGTGAGGCAATTCCTTCCAGTGCGCCAACCGCACCATATTGAAGCGTATCGCCATCCATAAATGCCGCATCCAATGTCACATGACCTTCCCGATCCGGAAGTCCGCCTCTTCCAACAGAAGTAACTAACGGTTCATCCTCTGCCATCTGGACGGCCTTGATTACCGCATCTGCGGCAGAACAGCCCGCTCCCAGCATGGCGGCTGCGGACTCATTCCCTTCTAAGGACAGTTTCCAGGTCGAAAGTATTGCCCAGCTCATAGGAATTATCGATTAAATGCGTCGGGAAGATCATTCTCCAGAAGAATTGTATCTTCACCGCCGGTGATCTGATAGACAAGGTTAAACGCTTCTACAACACGGTCCACTACCGTGACATGATCCATATCAAAACCAGAAAGCCGCAGTCCTTCATAAATCGGTTCCGTCTGATGCGAACCGACAAGAATCACTTCATCTGCTTTCCCTTTCATCATTGCGCCAAATTCCCGGTTGACCGTTTCCTGACGGTCTCCCAGTTCAATCATTCCCGGTGTCACAACCACCCGTTTCCCCGGCATCATGGACAGCACTTCCAATGCCATGGCGGAGCCGCTTGGGTTAGAGTTAAACGCATCATCGATGAACATCCGTCCATTGATGATCCGCTGTTCCAGACGATGTTCTACCTGTTTCATCTGGCGGACACCCTTCCGAATGGATTCCCAGCTGATCTCAAGATGACGGGCCACCGCGATGGAACAGAGAATATTGAGCACATTCAATTCTCCGAGAAGTTTTGTCTCCATGGGATGTTCTTCTCCCTGATATACAACGGTAAAGGTTGTGCCGGAGGGAGAATAGACAATATCCTTTGCGGTATAGTCCGCATCGGTATGAAGTCCATAAGTCGCTACCTGTACGGAAGACTGAATTGGATAATTGCGAATCAGTTCATTATCAAGATTGATGACACCGAAGCCATCTTTGGGAAGAAGCTCGATTTCCTGCATCTTCTCCTTTGTGATGTTTTCCTGTGTTCCAAAGGTAGATAAGTGCTGGGGACCGATGGAAGTCACAGCACCGATCGAAGGAGCTACGAAGTTCATCAGATAGGTAATGTCGCCAACGTGGTCAGCTCCCATCTCACATACAAATACCTGATGAATCGGCTTCAACAGTTCTCTTACGGTACGGGTAATGCCCATTGGCGTATTATAACTGGCTGGGGTAATCAAGGTATTGTAATGTTCGGAAAGAATCGCACCCATGATATTCTTCGTCGTGGTTTTTCCATAGGAACCGGTAATACCGATGGTGATCAGGCCATCATGTTCATTGAGAATCCGCTTTGCGTCATTCACATATCCCTGGTTCACCCGTTTTTCAATCGGGCCGGTAATCCAGGCCATCGGATAGATCAGAATCCATGGGCCAAAATAACATAATGCCAACATCAGCCAGAGGTTAAAGCGACGGAACCGATACAGCAGCCATAACTGAATCAGAAGATACAGAACAGCCATCACAAGAATCTGACGCTTGACCCGGTCACTGTAAACCAATGGTTTGATATAGGATGCCTTCCGCTCCCGAAGAATCAGAACAATCGAAAGCAGTAATCCGATGCCGATACATACCCATAGAACATGTTCCACAGATAGACGCATACAGGACACCGCCACCGCAATAATCACAATCGTGGTAATCAGGGCCCGCTTTGCCCCACCTTCCACATTCTCCGAAATCCAGGAGGTATATCGTCCGACTTCATAGCGGTTCTGCTGAAACATATGCAGGGCATGTTTTCCCGGCACAAGGCACGCAAGAATCACAATCAGGAAATAGATCACTTTCATATACGGTCCTCCTTCAGAAATACATCGAGAACACGATTGAACCGATCTGCCTGATGCCAGTAGGCAAAATGGTCATCTCCCTCAAATACCGCAAGGCCCGCATCCGGCAGCAGCTGTTCCAGTTTTTTGCCCATCGCAAGCGGAACTGCCGCGTCAAATTCTCCCCATACCAGTAAAACCGGGCAATTCACGTCCTTTAAAAACGGTGTCACATCGTCATTTACAACCTTCACAAATGTCTGACGCATCACCCCATGGGCATTACGATAATCTTCCGAACCAGAGCGGTCCTGAAGCTTTTCCAGCGCCTTATCCTGATGGGTTTTCTGCAGTACCCACTTCGCGGCTTTATATCCCTTGACCTTAAGGCTTACAGAAGAATTCTGTTCCGGCTTAATTCCAGCTGCCCCAGTCAACACCATTTTTCGTACTGGATTCTCCGCCGCATAGCGCAGCGCGCTGCGACAGCCAAAGGAATGACCGATCAGAATCGGTTCTTCGATTCTGTTATGTCGAATGAACTCGGAAAGAAAGGATGTATATTCTTCCATTCCCCATGCGTCATGGGGCTCTTCGCTTTCTCCAAATCCTGGGAAATCCAGATTCCAGACAGAAAATGATGGCGAAAGATGCCGTTCAATCGCTGACATCATTTCCATATTCTGTCCCCATCCATGAAGGAGTACCACATCCCTTCCGCTTCCGCTATGACGGAATGCGGTCTGGACTCCATTAATTTCCTGTTTCTCGCTCATAACCGTGTCTATTTTACAAAACCCTGCATGTTTCGTTAAGAAGGATTGTTCTTCTTTTCACTTTTTTCCTGACGCTCCATCTTTCGGAGTTCTTTGGCCTTTTCCCGTTCCTTGTTTTTCTTCTCCTTCTGGATTGCCCGAATTTCCTTCTTATCCAGTTCCTTGAAGATACGGAAACATACTCCATCCGCAAGGTTTTCCGCACTGATCCGATAACCATAGGTGGTTACGATCTTATAGACAATGGACAGGCCCAGGCCGAACTGCCCATCCGTCCCCTTTTCATAGGGACGGAACAGTTTCTCCAGACGGTCCTTTTCGATCTTGGAGCCATCATTGATGACTTTCAGTTCTCCTGGATGAAGTTCAATTCGAATTGTTGAGGTCGCATAACGAAGCGCATTATCGACAAGGTTTTCCACAACGATACGCCAGGGATCCTCATCACCATGGAACCGCACACCGCGCTCGGTATCCCGCTCAAAGGTAATATCAGGACGAATGACCTTCAGTGATAACAACGCTTTTTCAATGACGTCATACATCTCCAGGGTATCCCCCTCCGGACAGTCATCCAGCAGATAGTCCATCTTATTTAATGCGATCAGAGAACGCACCTTCTTATCCAGCCGATCCGCATGTTCGATGATGACATCAATGGATTTTTCGAGCGTACCGTAGGGATAAATACCATCCTTGATGGATTCCCCATAGCTTCGTATCGTTGCGATGGGCGTCTTCAGGTCATGGGAGATATTCTGAATCATCTCCTGCTTTTCCCGGTTCTGTTTCTGTAACTGCGCTTCCATGTCAATTAACGCATCTGCCACCTGACCGATCTCATCCTGGCGGTCAATTGTGAGTTCTGCCGGCTCATCATTTTTGATTTTCGTAATATATGCCTTGATCAGATTTAATGGATAAATAATCGTTGTAACCCAGACGGTAAGAATCACGAAGAGTGCGATGGCGACCATCATATTCGCATTGACAATATTATTGACTAACAGAGAACGGAACTGCGCTTCTGCCTGGGCAGACATCATGGAAATCAGATAGTCACCATTCTCCATCTGTGAGATGGTATACAGTACACCAGAAGAAGCGTTCTCTGGGAGGAAGGAAAAGTCCTGCAGTTCCCTGCCCGTCGTGATGGCATTTCTGCGGATTTCCGACTTTACCTCATCCCGCATCAGGTCTTCTTCACTTGCGCCATAGTAAGTAAAAGTGTCTGCCTCCGCATCATAAACAACCTGAATGATCCGGGTATCCTTTTCTTCAAAGGAAGATGGGAAGTCCAACGCTTCATTCGACACATAAAGTTCGGAACGGATATGAGCCTCATGTAAGGTTCGAAACATTTCCGAAGAAGTAAATTCATTAATTCCGGGAGAGAGGAACGCAAAAATGAATATCGTAAGCGACGATATTACGAGAAACAGAATTGAAAGCAGCTGCTGAGAAAGCGAGAGTTCCCGCAGCCATAAGCGCATCCGTTTCATCAGCCGAGACGGTATCCAAATCCGTAAATTGTATGAATATTCAGATCCGGAAGCTTCTTGCGAAGACGACGCATCGTATCATCGACGACACGGTCACTTCCGTAGTAATTGGTTTCCCAAACCTGTTCGAGAATCTGTTCCCGGGAGAATGCAGTACCGGTATTCTTCACAAACAGCATTAACAGTTCATATTCCTTGGTGGAGAGATCAATCGGATTCCCGTTGGAATCGGTCACTACACGTTTGGAATCATCAATGGTATAGCCATTGGCAGTAATCGTTTCATTATCATTGCGATAGGTGCGCCGAATGATATTGTTTACCCGAAGCACCAGTTCCTTGGGTGAAAACGGCTTGGTGATGTAATCATCACTTCCCTTTTCCAGTCCGATAATGCGGTCAAATTCCTTGTCACGTGCCGACATGAAAATTACCGGCACATTGGGATTCTTCTGCCGGATTTCCTCAATCAGATCAAACCCGGACTTATCTCCCAGCATAATATCTAAAATCCAGAGATGAACGTCATCGTCACCTGTATGAACATACGCCTCATCAAAGGTCAGATATGCACGAACCTCATATCCTTCCTTCTCAAGATATCTTCGTACGAGCTCATTCAGATCCCGTTCGTCTTCCACGATACTGATTACGCGTTTCATGACCCCAATTTTATCACAAAGCACTGGATGGAAACGTATTGGATAAGAAAAGAGGGCGTGTATTACCCTCTGTACCTGGCGCCGAATTCCCTGGCGGCCTGAACTCTTCCATTGATATGTAACATATGCGCATAGAAGTAGTCCTCTTCCACCGGTATTCCTTTTTTCTTTAACTCTTTCTTCAATGCGAGAACGGTTCGTCTTGACCAGTTGGATGTTGTGAAAAGTACAACTTTTCCAACCAGTTCCGGACGCAGCTTCTCCGCATACGCACGCAGCTCCGGTGCCATGATATTGGCATAGGGAGCGCCTCCCAGAAACAGAATGTCTACCGGCTCCTTCAGCTCCGCCTCATCCGCAATGGATACCGCAGATACCCCGACGCCTTCAGCGATCGATTCGGCAATTGTCTTTGTGTTGCCGAGTTTTGAATAATAACGTACTGCCTTCATATCATTTCTTCCCCTGCCTTCACTACTATCTAATCATGCCTGAATGGGAAAACGAATTGATATGCCCACACGCATGGCTCAGCCAAGACGGTTGTAGTCTTCCTCCGATACTGGCTCCAGCCATTCATTCGATCCATTCTCACCCGGAATCTCAAGCGCAAGATGGGAGAACCAGGAATCTGCGGCCGCCCCATGCCAGTGTTTTACTCCGGTTGGAATGTTGATTACGGTGCCAGGAAGAATCTCCTGGGGGTCCTTTCCCCATTCCTGATACCAGCCTCGGCCACCAACTCCGATCAACATCTGACCGCCGCCCTGATCCGCATGATGAATATGCCAGTTATTCCGGCAGCCTGGCTCAAAGGTCACATTAAAGACCGGAACCTGTTCCTTCGATACCTGCGCAAGGTAACTCTGACCAACAAAGAACTGGCCATACGGATTCGGTTCACCAATCGGGAAGAAGATCGTATTCTGATACCGGTCTTTCTCACTGTATTCCGGCTCCATTTCATTCCAGATTTCCTTCGCAAGGCGGAACACAGCCCATCCCTTTGGCCATCCGGTATACATTGTCACATGGGTTATCACCGCCACGATTTCCTCTTTTGTGACTCCGTTATTCTTCGCATTCTGCAGATGATATCCAAGAGACGAATCCGTAATTCCCGATGCCATGAGTGCGGTTACCGTAAGAATACATTTTGTCTTGATATCCAAAGCTTCCGTATTCCACACTTCCCCAAACAGCACATCATCATTGAGATGCGCAAACATCGGCGCAAACTCGCCCAGCTGGTCTCTCCCAGCGGTCTGTACAATTTTCTTACTCATGTCTCTCCCTCTCTTTCCTGGATCTGTTTTTCCATCCGGATACACCGGAATGTTTCGCCTTCAATCAGCGTATCGTCTGTAATCTGATATCCAAGCTGCTCATAAAACGCAGTCTTGTTTTCCCTGCTTTCCACAACCGCAGTATCACATCCAAGTTCTTTCGCCCAGGCCTCACATTCCTTCATCAGCTTCGTGCCGAGCCCCTGATGACGATACTCCGGAAGCACGACAACCCTTCCGATCATAGCCGTGGTTTCATTGAGGAGATACATCCGTGCAGTCGCAATCGGAAATTCATCTTCCAGCAGCAGTACATAGTTTGTGGAATCTCCATCCTGTTCATCAAATTCCTGGGCAAGTGAAATATGATGTTTTTTCGCCATTGCCTGAATCCGTACATAATAGGCCCCGGCACGCAGCGCCAGGGTATCTGCACGCACTGATCGAATCGTCATTTCAGTTCCTCCAAGGCATATTCAAACAGTTCATGAAGCCGCTTCATTTCTTCTGGTGCCTTCATCGCATGCGCATACATGAACCGCATTCCAAACGCACTTCGATACACCACACCAAGCCCGATTGCGGTAACCGTTGTCGGAAGAAGACGCAGCGCATTCAGCTTTACAGGTGAAATAGTAACTCCGCTCTTTTGTAGTTGGTTCAGATTTTTCCGAATTGTTCCTGCGGTATGTTTCATCAAGGACCAGTCATGTCCTGCACGCATTGGCTCACTCGTATTGTAATACGCATCCGCCAGCGGCACCACCAATCCCAGGTGGCATAACTGCCAGGCATGCATATCAGATACTGCGGCACAGGGAATTCCAGCCAAGCGAAATAACTGCTTCAGTCTGCGGATACGCGGCGTATATGATCCATCGATCTCGCCAAACGTCGTAGGCTGAATCCAGCCTGGGGTAAACGCCGCATCCAGCACGCCATCACGGAATCCTCCTCCCGCTCCTGGAAAGGCAGGAAGAATGCGCCCCTTCCCGACGATTTCCTCCATTGCCTGATAAGAGTCCAGGGTATTTACCATAGGGCAGACGGTATCACTTCTGCAGGTGCGCAGTGCTTCTAATGCGGACCTTAACTGATACTCCTTCACTGCCACAAGTACAACATCATAGGTGGTATCGGGATCCGGTACTTCTCTTACAGGAATCCTGCAGGTATGAATGGTTCCATTCCGATAATAACGTAGCCCATTGGTACGCAGCTCTTCCAGTCGCTTACCTCGGGCGATCAGCGTCACCTCATGTCCGTGTTCAAATAACCGTTCCGCATACAGTGAACCGATCACTCCAGCCCCAAAGATCAACAGTTTCATAACCGTTTCTCTTTCTGAAACGGCTGCCGGAACTGAGTGCGATATGACAAATATCGATTCATTGTGCAGACTGTTTTTGTTGGAAGCACAGCTCCAGGTTCTGTGCCATCTCTCAATATACTGTTTCGTTTCTTCATCACGTACCTTCTAATCCATTATACGAAATGATGTATTCATTAAGAGCGATGTGAATTCTTCTCCCGATCAAGGTTCAGATGATATATCGTGTACAGCACCATCACCATACTCATGCCAAAGGCGATTCCAGCAGCGGCGGAAGCGACCGCTTCACTCCAGCCAGAATCCGCCATCCCAAGCAGTTCCAGGCCAAGAAATACAATCCAGGCAAGGACACCAATACAAGCCAGAATCAACTGCCGATGAAGCAGGCGATCCCGCTTTGTATTGTTATACTCCGCAATCTGACGCAGTGTTCGATCCATGGATACTTCATGATCTTCTGTCCGTCTTCCTTCAAGAAGTTCTTCAATGCTTACCTCATACATTCTTCCCAGTTCCAACAACAGATCAAAGTCCGGCATCGTCCGTGCCGTTTCCCAACGCGAAATACTACGATTACTGACATTCAGCTTCTCCGCTGCCTGTTCCTGCGTGAGACCTTTTTCTTTCCGTAATTCCCGTAGAAACTTCCCGATATTTTCCTGATTCATAGTTCAACTCTCCTGTTCAAGTACACAGAATAGCGGAACTGCGCTTCCTTTCCCACGACAGAATGTGAGAATTCTTCCATTTCCTCAACAATTCAACAAAATCAGACTGCCTACGATCATAAAGATTCCCACCATCTGAAGCCGATGATGCGATTCATGAAATAACACCTTCCCAGCGGTTAATACCAACAGCATCGATCCGGCACTGAATAACGGATAGGCCAGTATGGCCGGAATAGAAGAAAGTGCCCGTAAAAGAAACAGCGACGAGCAATAGTTCGGTATCCCTACAGCGATGCCGGAAGCGATACTGCGCAGCCCTGCGTTCTGTTGATGGCGATGAGCATACCTCAGCCATAATCCAAAGGTGATTCCTGACGCAATCAGAAAGAGAATGAACAGATAGACTTCCGCCTGTGAAGCGAAGCCAAACTCCCGAAAGATCTTCGCCATCGCTTCCGCCAATCCATTGGAAACCATGGTCAGAAACAACAGCCCGAAGGATGCGGTTCCAAGAGAAGAAGCAGGAGAATGATAAATCAGGAAGATTGCGGGGATGACAAGAAAAATACCTATCCATTGAAACATGGAAGGAACTTCATGAAACAAAAGCACACTGATAAAAAGTGATACTAACATCCCAAGTTTGGAAAAAGCAGAAGTTAACGCAACTCCATGTGTTGAAATACTGCGCTGTATCGCAATTAACCCAAGTGGATATAACGCCCCTCCAACAAGTCCTAACAGGAGTGTTGAACCATACGGATGAAGCAGTGCTGACCGTTCCGGTATCGAAACAAAAGACAGGATCACGCAGGTCAGATAATTCCCCAACACAATACTGTAGGGGTTTTCATCCGCTGATGAACCCGCCTTCATCACAATCGTGATTAATGCGCTGCATACAATCGCCGCAAAAAGATATGCCATACCATCATCCTATCATGGCACTCTCCCCAAAACGCCTTCCCTGCTTCATCAGTGCGCAAAACTTACACTGAGGTGCAGATCCACGCCGCAAGCGCGGAGGCAGCCGGGAATAATACCAGCAATTTCAACAGCTGACTCTTCAGATTGTAACCATACTTCCGGCCATCATATACCGGTGCGACCTCAGGGTAGTAAAACTGGAAGAAACGGAACCGGCAGAGCAGAAACCAGTCAAAGAAAATCATGTCGTATAGTTTGTATATCGTAAAAATCAATTCGAACCGAAGGAAGAACTGGCCAAAAGTAAATCCATTGTTCAACCCATCAACGATGGCGATGACGCCAACCCCAAGAATTACCAGAATACTGAGACTCAAAAGAACCCAGCCCATGGTCCGGGCTCCCAAGAACAGTTCTTTCTCTCTTGGAATAATCACCTCCAGGGCCTCTTTTGGGGCAGAGGAAAAGAACTTCTCATTCTGAACAAATGCGACTGCGGAGATCAGCAGTACAGTAATCGCCATACAAAATACTATTGATAGAAATAAAGTTAATAACATGTTCTGCCTCCTGAAAAATGAATTCTGTTGATTTGATCGATCCGATGATCAGAAAAAAGGAGACGATGCGATGAGCGTTGTCTCCTTTGCGTGATCAGCCGTTATTGACGTCTGCCCCTTCCAGTCCTCCGGACTCGGTGGTTGTCTCCCCAAGTACGTTAAGTTCATAGGTGGACTCCGTCAATGAATAGCGTACCAAGCCTCCGGTTGGCTGTTCCACTTCAAGCGGGAATTCCTGAAGTCCTGGCTTGGCATCCTTCATATCGACATATACGTTGATATCATCTGCCGTAATGTTTTCGATATTCGCCTCAGTGCCAAAGACAATGACACTTGTTGTTGTTTTGTTTTCCGCATGTGGAGAAGCTTTGTAGTTATTGACATTGTTTCGATAATTGATCTTGACGTCGTCAATTGTCCGGCTGGTTCCTTCACCCAGAGTCACCGACATCGTGATCTGGTTGATATTGGAAGAGTTGACCCCAGCCGGCAGTGTAATCGGCCGCATGATCGTGGAATCCTTTGTGATGGTAGATGCGTTCAGCGTTACTACCACCTGATCAATCTGACCAAGTACGGATTCCGGGCCGTAGATCGTTACCGACTGCTGATCCATTTCAATACTGTCGATTGCCTGTCCATCCGGAACTTCACCACTGATTTCCACAGCGATCGCTACAGTTTTATTTGGTGAGGTGACTGGTACGGTTACAGAGATGGAAGACGGATAGATATCCGCATCCACCGGCATACCGCTTGCGTCATATGCGACTAGACGCGCATCCTGGGTAAACTCTGCGGTCTGCCCGCTGACATCAATCAGAGCCTTGATAAATGCGATGGAGTTCAGCGTATCCTTGGAAGCACGAACATTGACACGGTTATATTCAAATACCGGAGTTCCGACGGAATAAATGCTTTCCATCTTATCAAGATTGATGAAGTCATAGCTCAGATCATACGCCTGTGTTGTCTTCTTTTTCAGGGTCACAATCACATTGCTGGGATTGATCTTCACCGAGACATTTGCGCCATAACCCTCTGCCTCAAGCTTTACCTCATGCGTTCCTTCGGTCAGACCTTCCAGATCAGCGAAGATCACACCGTCGGTATTGGCTGCGCTTGTGACACTGGTCGCATCACCGGTAATGGTGATATCCGCGGTTGCGGGCAATCCAGTTAATTCGAAGGTATCGGAGTTATATTTCGCGGTTACCGGCACATTACTTTGTTCTTTCGAGGTACGAAGCGTGCTGGTATAAAGCGATGCCCTGCTGTTGTAGTTGACGATCGTATACATCAGAATCGCCAGAATCAACGAGACGAGTCGGGAATACCGGCGGTTGAACAGTGTCTTATCGATCAGAGAAGAAAACCAGCGGAAGGCACGGATCGCACTGTCACCGATATGCTGGTACGTGGAAGCCATACGCCTTGACTGTCCGGCGATACGATTGGCAAGCTCTGTTTTTGTGGCCTGCTGTTCCTCGTCCTTTCTGTATTCTTTATTCTCTTCCGACATTACCGCTCACCTCCTTTCTTCCCGGAAGCGTTATCTTCCGGATCAAGGGAATCAAGCATCTGGAATGTCTTGTTCAATTCATCGTTCATGCCCATAATCTTGGACAGATCCAGTTTTGTTGTATCGAACTGATGGGAATCCTTATCAACAATGACCCCACCGGTGCTGACCGGAGGCTCTGATGGTGTGGAAGGAGTTACCGGAGCTTTGCCCGACAGCTGCAATCGAGCGGCTTCCCGCTGCGCCTTGACCTCTTCTGCGGTCATGCGGCGGTTTCCGTTATCATAGGTCTTTCCGCCATATAATTCCTTCATGCGCAGCTCATCTGCACGGCGAACCCGTTCTTCAGCCTCCTTACGAAGGGCATCCCGGGCCTCCTGCTCACGCTGACGCTGTTTCGCTTCCTGCTCTGCCTTCTTGGCACGTTCCAGTTCCGCCTGTGCTTCCAGTTCCGCCCGCTTGTTTTCTTCAAAGCGATGGGCAGCACTGTTTTCCGGGTAGCTGGGAACTGGGCGTTCCTTCTTTCGCGGGAGTTTGATATCATGTGCGCCTTCTTCCAGGCGTTCAATTCCTTCATCCACCTCTTCTTCAACGGCTGGCGTAATATTCTCTTCACCTGTGACAACTTCTTCCGCCTGAATCCGATCCCGCTTAGCTTCCTGACGACGGATTGCCAGCTTGGAAATCGTGCCGGTAAGACCGGAAAGCGCTGGATTGTCTTCAGATTTATTGTCATCAATAATGACATCACGGGCAGATTCATTGTTCAGTCTGACCCGGTTGTTTACGACAACTTCTGTCTCTTCTCCACAGATTACCCGTAGCAGATAATCACGGAGCTGTTTGCGGTTAACCGTAGTAATGGTTCCACCTTCGGTAATTGAGATCGCGCCGGTCTCTTCGGAAACTACGATCGTTACCGCATCGGTAATCTCAGAAATACCAATTGCGGCACGGTGCCGTGCTCCATACCGGGAAGGCAGATCAAGATTGGTTGGCGGGAAGTATGCGCTGGCACAGGCGATTTTGTCGCCGCGGATAATTACTGCACCATCATGAAGCGGGGTCGATGTCACAAACAGGGAAGTGAGCAGCTCTGCCGTCACATCCGAGTTCAGTTTCGTACCTGTCGCAATGAAATCTTCCAGCGTATGACTCTGCTCGATGGAAATGAGAGCTCCTGTCTGGTCATTGCTTAATAACATCGTTGCGGTCACGATCTGATCAACGAGATTTTCCTTCTCGTTTCCGGTCAGAGTCGTAATACGGGTAAAGGCATTCGTCTTTCCAAGACGTTCCAGAACGGATCGAATTTCCGGCTGGAAAATGATGATAATCGCAAGAAATCCCCAGTTGATGAAGATATTCGTAAGATAGGCGACTGTCTTGAATCCAAGCACTGTCGCAAGACCGTCAATAATCAGAACCAGGAGAATTCCCTTAAAGATCTGGACTGTTTTGGAGTTGGAACGGACAAGCTGAATCGTATGATACAGCACCCACCACATGATAAAAATATCCAAAAACATAATCGTGATTGTCCGGATATTTTCCAAGGTCAGATTTACGTTATAAGTTGACAAGGCAGACTTCTCCTTTCAGACCGTAATTATATCATTGAATGCGCTGAAAATGAGGACCCGGAGGGAAGTTTCCTAATGGAAACAAAAGAATCAGCGGTTCTCTTTCTGCCAGGCACGGATCTCTTCTTCAATCATCGTATAATCCCGCTCAAACAGTATTGCAATCAACTCCTGCTGAAGCTGTTCTTCTGTCAGTTTTTCCAGAAGCTTTTTCTGAACAAACTTCTTGGATTTCTCTTTATATGCAGGTAAGGAATGGTTTCGTTGAATCAGTGCCAGCTCGGGCCGCCATAACATCGCCACTTTAGCCTCAAGTTTCACCTTTGGATTTGGCTGAGGCTGACGCATGGTATAGAAATCAATCGCATCCCCTTCCCGTTCCACCGTGATAATGCCCCACCAGTCCGGCACATGTTCAGTAACGTGATACGCATGACGGGTTCCGGCAACCAGGTAATTATAGTCAAAGCAGCGGTCATAATCCTTCACCTGGCGGGATAAACGCGCATAGGTGTCCGCATCACTTTTGATTTCGATGCCAAAGAGTCCTTTGGAACTTACCATGACCACATCAGCCCGGCTTTTCCCGGCTGTCTTTTCTTCCAGTATTCGTATTGTGCCGTATTGTTCTTCCAGATAGTCAAACAATGGCTCGCGGATGTCCTTATCGTATAGTCGCATGATCTGCGATCAGTCTTCCCCTTCCGTATAGCTGGCATTCCAGCCTGCGATCCTGCCTTCTTCACTTCGCTCATCCTGTGGTTCGCTGGCTTTGCCAAACTGGGTGTTATACAGTTCGGTATAAACTCCTCCCTGTTTTACCAGATCCGCATGTTGGCCACGCTCGACAATCACGCCGTCTTTCAGTACCAGAATTTCATCTGCCGCAAGAATCGTCGAAAGACGATGGGCAATCAGAATGGAGGTACGGCTGGCAATCAATGGATCAATTGCGTCCTGAATCTTCTGTTCGGAGATGGAGTCCAGCGCCGAAGTCGCTTCATCAAAGATCAGCAGTGCTGGGTCTTTCAAAAGAATACGGGCAATGGAAAGACGTTGTTTTTCACCGCCGGACAGCTTCAATCCACGATTTCCAACCATGGTATTGAATTTGTCAGGCTGCTTTTCAATGAAGTCATAAATATTGGCTTTCTTACACGCTTCAATCAATTCTTCTTCCGTCGCATCCGGCTTTGCGTAAAGCAGATTGTCACGAATCGTTCCATTGAAAAGATAGGTATCCTGGGTAACGACACCGATCTGCGAGCGCAGCCACGAAAGGTCAAGACGCTTCACATCGACATCATCAAAATAGACAACCCCTCCCCTTGCGTCATAAAGACGGGGAATCAGATTGATCATCGTGCTCTTGCCGGAACCGGATGGGCCGACAATCGCCACGCTGTGTCCTGCCTTGAGCTCAAAGCTGACATTCTTGAGAATCGTATGAGGATAGTCGTAATAGAATCCCACATGATCAAACTTTACCGAACCGGTAGAGGTTTCCGGGATGATCGGATTTGGCACATTCTTGACTTCCGGCTCCATATCAAAGTAATCA
This sequence comes from Solobacterium sp., assembly GCA_017469355.1. GTDB lineage: Bacteria > Bacillota_I > Bacilli_A > Erysipelotrichales > Erysipelotrichaceae > Bulleidia. The sequence goes on from JAFUGM010000026.1 coordinate 15,353, forward strand.
AAGATACGGGTAAATAACGCCATGGAACGGATCCAGTCGACCTGAATGTTCAATAAGGAATTCACTGGGCCATACATTCTGGAAAGCAGTGAAACAAGAACGGTAATATCACCTACCGTCAGATCACTGTCATATTTCATCATGAGAATTCCACCCACCAGATACAACAACATCGGTCCGATGGAAGAAACAGTGCTTAACACAACCCGGAACCAGCGGCCAGCCATGGATTCACGAATATTCAGGTTAATCATTCTTCGATTGGCATCTTCATAGCGCTGGTATTCCACTTCTTCCTTATTGAACAGCTTGACCAGGGTCTGCCCGCTGACGGAAAGGGTTTCATTCAGAATTCCGTTAATCTCGTCATTGCATTCCTGTGCTTCGTTGGTGAGTGACCAGCGGGTCTTACCGGCTTTTCTTGTTGGAATTGTAAATAAAGGAACGATGACAATACCGAGTAATGCCAGTACCCAGTTGCGCTGAAACATCGCAACCAGAGCCACCGTAAGAGTAATAACATTGGAGAGAATACTGGTAAAGGTATCTGTGATAATCCGCTGTACACCATCAATATCTGAAGTCATGCGGGTAACGATATCACCTTGATTATTTGAGGTGAAGAATCGCTGTGACATGCTTTGAAGATGACGGAACATCTGATTGCGCATATCAAACGTAATATGCTGGGCAATCCAGGAGTTCAGGTAGGACTCTGCCACACCGATCAGGTTGGATCCGAAGGTTACCGCAAGCGAAAGAAGAATTAAGCGGATGAGCAGCGGAAGATTTCTTCCGTAAAGTCCCTTATCAATGATTTCACCGGTTAATACCGAAGGAAGTATGGAAAGTATAGAGGAAACAATAATACAGAGCAGGGTCAGACATAACTGTTTCCAATAGGGCTTCAGCCAGGAAAAAATACGAATCAACAATTCTTTACTTACTTTAGGTGCCTGCGCTTTCTCCTCTTCTGACATGAAGTTGCGCATTCCCCGGCCCATTCCGCCGCCTGGCATACTCATAACAAGCTCCCCCCTTTTATCTATCCCATTAACTATAGCAGACCATCATGCATGGTTATTCAAAAAGACTTCTATGAAACCAGAAAAGATCGGATCTTTCTTCCATCTGATAGATACGATGCGGAATTTCTTTCGTCAATGTAAATAGATTGTTTTCTAATACACGCATGCTGGAATGGTTGGATGGCGCACAGCTGCCATAAACCTCACGTATGCCTTCGTTCCTCAATCCTTCGAGTAATCCCGTAACTGCCTCACTGGCGAATCCATTCCCACGAAAGGCAGGCCCGATGGCATAGCCAAGCTCTGCACAATCCGGTTTCACATAGGCCGCATTAATCTCTCCGATGAGGCGGTCAGTTTCTTTATGAACAATGACATAATCATAAAAACGGGCCCGATGGGACAGGTCCGCCCTGATTGAGACATACGACTGTGCCTGAGAGAATTTCGGAGATGCGTCCAGTTCGAATAACTCCCATAAATCCGGATGGCGAAACACATCCTCATAAAACCCCGCCGCATCTTCATACTGAAATGACCGCAGAACGAGACGATCTGTTACCTGAAAATCAGACATGTTCCTGTTCCGCCTGTTCAAGAATCCGGGAGAGATCTTCCACGGTGAGCGGTTCGATAAGAGAGTCTGCCGCATCAAAGTAGGATACCTTCTCCTGCGGTAAAAAGCGCTTCAGCTGCTGAAAGGAAACATTTCCCAGCACTTTCTTCTGCGTATGGTCAACCAGTTCCACCAGCCAGTCAGAAACCTGATATCTTGGCTTTCCGGTGCTCAGATCATAGAAACGGATCGGCAGTTCTTCCCGATCGGGGAAGATCACCGGACGATTGGAAGGAAGCGTAAAGACGGCCGTCTGTTCTTCTTCACTTTCTGGAGAAGACAGCCGGGCTTCAGAAAAGTATGCGTCCGTCGATTGAGATTGATGCATCCAATCGCGGAATACATCGGTCGATACGCCGGCCCACATCCGATCAGCTTCTTTCATCCCTGCCGCAAGACGGTGGAACACGCAGCCGATGGAAACCATGTCACTTTCTTCATTCAGGATATTTCCCATCATTTCATGAAGCAGCTTGAGGTTATATACTTTCACCTTTTCCACCACATCATGATAGGTTTTCGGCGCAAACGGCTCTCCGTTTAATGTAACTTCACTGAGATCCTGACGGGCCAGGCGGGCAGACATCAGGAAAAAATCATCAATTTCTTCCGAACTGGCCGGAAGATTCAGCTTCAGCTCTGTAAAGCGGATATTATGATCGTCCCAGCGGATGAGAATTCCCCGGCCGATATGATCGTTATGATAGGCAATGACCGTATCCTTCCCATATTCTCCAGGAAGAAAGCGGCCCTCTCTGGAACAGCCAAAGCTCATCCCATCCAGCAGGATCATCTTCGGCGTAACAACGCGCGGAAAAAAGGATCTTCGGGTTACGGTAACGGTAATCGACATTCCTTCTGTGCTCATTCTCAGTTCCTCAAAGCACGTTCATCGTAACACGGAAGCGAAAAAATGCAACGGAATCACATTTCATCCGCTGCACGTAACAGTTTTTCTTCTTCTTTTGTTAATTCATGCGCCTGAAACAGGTCCGGACGAACTGCTCTTGTTTTAAGCAGTGACTGCGTTAGCCGCCACTTCCGGATGTTTTCATGATGACCGGACAACAATACTTCCGGCACCGCTTCCCCTTCATATTCCGCAGGCTGGGTATACTGGGGATATTCCAGAAGTCCATGTTCATAAGATTCTTCATCCGTGCTGGCAGAGCGAATCACTCCTGGTAACAGCCGAATCACCGAATCCGCAATTACCATTGCCCCAAGCTCTCCACCGGTTAACACATAATCACCGATGGAAATCTCTTCATCACAATGTGAGACAATTCGTTGATCCACCCCTTCATAATGGCCGCAGATCAGAATCAGATGTTCATATGCCGTAAGCGTATGGGCATGGCGCTGCGTATATGGAGTTCCTGAGGCAGAAAGTAAAACCACATGGCTGCTTTCCTCTTTGATGGAAGCCAGAGCATCGAGCACCGGCTGACATTTCATCACCATACCAGCACCACCGCCAAAAGGCGTGTCATCCACGTGACGGTGATTGTCGGTTGAAAAATCACGGATCTGTACCAGTTCCGAGGTAACAATCCCCTTTTCAACACTGCGGCCGATAATACTGGAAGAGAAGAATCCCTCAAACTGTTCAGGAAACAGTGTCAGTATGGAAATCTTCATAGCAGCCCCTCAATCACATGAATCGTGATGACCTTTACCTCAAGATCCACATGTTTTACAAATTCGGGAATATTTGGAATTAGCGCATCACTGTTGCCAGGACGCTCCACCCGCAGATTATCCTGTGCCCCATTGGTTTCCTCTACCGCAATGACCTGGCCGATATGCCGGCCGTCTTCATCTTCTACCATCAATCCGATCAGCTGGTCAAAATAGTATTCTCCCTCCGGAAGATCCGGGCGGTCCTTTTCATCAATACAAACGATCCATCCCTTATACGGTTCCACCGCATTGATATCAGGAAGTTCTTCAAACGCGACTAATGCATACCCCTTATGAGGACGGTAACTGCGCACGGTAAAGGAATGATATTCCTCCTCATTGGTCAGGGTAATCGTATTTCCTGTCTGATAGCGGATCTCATCAAAGTCAGACCAGCTTTCAATTTTCAATTCTCCCTTCAAGCCATGAGTATTCACAGCTCTTCCGATTTCGATATATGCCATAGTACGTCCCTCAATTGAAGTAAGTATAACAAAAACGGAGTGTCATCTGACATCTCCGTTTCGCTCAGTCGATCTCTTCGAATTTGATCGTTACTTTCTTGTCGTCTGTATGTGAAGCGACAGACATCACCTGGCGCAGCGCGGATGCCATGGATCCTCTGCGGCCGATGAGACGGGCAATATCATCATTCTTCGCATAAACGTGAAGAACGACTTCCCTTGCGTTGTCACTCGGTAATTCCTTTACCGAAAGAGAAGCTTTGTCTTCGACCATCGGGCTGACCAGGTCCAACAGTACCTTATCAAGCTCTGCCATTCGACTTACTTCTTCTCTTTGCCGACATTCTTCTCATCATTGAACTTCTTCATGATGCCCTGATGGGAGAGAATGTTACGAACGGTATCGGAAGGCTGTGCACCCTTCTTCATCCAGTCGATTGCCTTTTCCGCATCAACCTTTACGGTTTCCGGTTCTGTGGTCGGATCATAATACCCGAGAGTATCAATGACGCGTCCGTCTCTAGGACTTCTCGAATCTGCCGCAACGATACGGTACTTCGGAGCCTTCTTGGCACCCATACGGGTCAGTCTCAGTCTTACTGCCATTTGAATGTTTCCTCCTTATTGCATGACGATTATCACAGAATAAAAAAAGACTGTCAAGTATTTTTGCTTGACAGTCCATGAAATGCATTATTCAACGATCTGCTGACCTTTGGTTACTGCGCCCGGAGCCTTGAAGGTAATGGTCTTATCCTTCGGATCTGTGATAATCAGCATTGTGCTGACATCATAGGTCTTCGCAAGCTTTTCGAAGTCCGCAGTAACAATCGGATCCCCTGCACGAACCACATCACCCTGCTTCTTTCCGCAGAGCTTGAATCCGTCGCCCTTTGCATTGACGGTTTCAATACCGATATGAACGAGTACTTCAACGCCATTGTTCATGGTTACACCAAACGCATGGCCAGTCGGGAACAGAACAGACAGTGTTCCGTTTGCCGGGGCGCATACAGTGACTTTGGACAGAGGGAACTTGAATGCAACTCCGTCGCCCATCATCTTTTCTGCGAATACCGGATCGCTGACAGTAGAGATGTCAATCTGTTCTCCGTCTGCCGGTGCTACGATGACGTCATCCCCGACACTGATTGTGTTTGCCGGTTCATCCTTCTTTTTCAAAAAATCAAACAGTCCCATAATTTTTCTCCTATATCTTTATTATGCAATATCTTTCGGTATTCTGTGTATTACTTTTTTGTCAAAATCCACATCAGAATTTATATGGATTCCGACCCGGTTTGCCATAGCGGGTCTGTGGAGTACGGCGAACCTGTTCTTCGAGACCTCCCATCATCCGCTCCAGGCTCTCTTCATTCAGAGATCCGTTTTTCTGCATGGAAGAAAGTGCTCCCATCATCTTCTTCATCTTTTCAAACTGATTGATCAGACGATTGACTTCCGTTACCGTCGTTCCTGATCCTGCAGCAACGCGTTTCTTCATGGAACCGCGCATCCGGGAAGGATTTTCCCGTTCTGCCGGGGTCATGGACTGAATGATCGCCTTGGTTTTCTTCAAAGAGTCATTCGCCTTGTTTTCATCCACCATGTCAGCGATCTGGCTGTATCCCGGCAACATCTTGAGAATACCGCTTAACGGCCCAAGCTTCTGGAACTGTTCCAGCTGTCTCAACATGTCATCCATCGTGAACACGCCTTCCATCATTCGTTTGGCAGCGCGTTCCGCCTCTTCCATGTCCATCTTTTCCTGGGCCTTCTCAACCAGAGATACCACATCTCCCATGCCGAGAATTCGATCTGCCATACGGTCCGGATAGAAGGCATCCATATCATCGATCTTTTCGCCTTCACCGACAAACTTCACCGGTAATCCGGTAATCGCCTTAACAGACAGTACTCCACCGCCTCGGCTGTCACCGTCAAACTTCGTAACAACAAGTCCAGTCAAAGGAAGCTGATCCGCGAAGGAGCGGGCCACATTGACAATATCCTGACCCGTCATAGCGTCAACGGTAAGGAGGATTTCATCCGGATGAACTGCTTCGTTGATATCCGACAGTTCCTTCATGAGTTCTTCGTCCACATGAAGACGTCCGGCAGTATCGATTAATACCGTGTCATAATGATTGGCTTTGGCATATTCCATTCCCTGGATTACAGTATCCAGTGCCTTGACTTCCGGGCCAAGGGAGAATACCTCCACCCCGATGGAAGCACCCAGTGTCTTTAACTGGTCAATGGCGGCTGGTCGAATGATATCCGCCGCAATCAACATCGGCTTACGTCCGTATTTATTGAGACAAAGCCGGGCGATCTTGGCAGCGCTGGTTGTTTTACCAGTACCCTGAAGACCAACCATCATAATGGTGGTCATCCCCGTTTCTTTGAACTGCAGGGTTGCCTGTTCTTTTCCAAGCAGAGAGATGATTTCATCATGGACGATCTTGACGAGCATCTCACCCGGTTCTACGGAATTGAGTACATCCTCACCTCTCGCCTTCTCTCTTACCTTGTTCAGAAAGTCTTTTACGACTCGGTAATTGACATCCGCTTCCAGCAGTGCAAGACGCACTTCCTTCAGCATGTCCTCCATATTCGCATCGGTCAGTTTTCCCTTTCCGATGATATTGCGCATGGTTTTATTCAAACGTTCGCTAAGTGAATCAAATGCCATAGTAGTTCTCCATCTATCCCTACTATCTTAACAAAAAAAGAACGATGATTCTCACACCGTTCTCAAGCTGATAATCCACGAAGATAATCAATATGTTCTGCGACGAGTTCCACAAACCGGTAAGTTTTTCCATCCTTGAATACAGATCGGCCATTCATCCGTCCCCGGATTGCGACCATACTGCCGGGCTTCAGCACTTCCCGGGCGGTTTCTGCCTCCCCGCGCCATACCGTAACACTGAAGATATCCGTCCCAACCATTCCGTCTTCATCCCGGAAGTTCTTCTCACATTCCAGAAGGATGGTCGCTACCGTATTTCCCTTGGCGGTCTTCTTTATTTCCGGCAGTTCCATCACTTTGCCAACAACTACGCATTCATTCATCTATACTGTTCCTCCTTGTGCGCAACTGCATTATTTCAAAGCAATCTTCACCGCACAACTGAGGAAACATGGCCTGTAATGAGCCAAAACGCCAGTTTTCTATAAGAGAAATCAGGCATTTTCACCTTCCTGCACCAAGGTTACACAGGAAATGCAGGAGCGATCCAGACTGCGAATCAGAATCGTGCAATCCTCAGCAGTAAGCTCATGAACCAGATCACATTCCTCATATGGAGTTACCCCGCGTATTTGTGCTCTTGCCCAGGTAGAAATGAGATCAGAAGGATGTTCAGAAGAACGGACAACCGCACCGATGACCCTCCGTTTGAGCTGTTCGAGATCCGCCTCCTTCACGCCTTCTTCGCAAAGCCCATCCAGCTGTTCCATCACAAACTGCTTTAACTTCTCCGCATCACTCTGCGCATCTTCAAAATAGAGAAACGCATAATCTGGCGTACAGTCTGCTTCATAGCTGAAGTAGGCAGTGATGCGCCCCTCATCAATCCAGGACTGGTACAGCGGATGAATCGGTGTAAACACCGTTTCCAGTCCCAGCCGCAGCGCCCACTCCATTCGAAGACACTCTTTCAATGATCCTTGAGGAATCGGTAAGCGGATGGTAACGGAAGTCTTTGGCTGCGCCAGTTCCATCGGTATCCTAACCATGGTATGAGCTGGATGCGGCGGTTCTTCGCGGAACCAGCGGACCAGCCGCTCTCCGCTTGAACGGTGCTTCGCTGCCTGATTAGCTCGGATACACTCAAGCACCTCCTCCTTTGGGGCAGAAGTCACCGCGATCAATGTCATAGTTGAAGGATGATAGTTGCGCCGATACGCTTCTTCCAGATGGCTTAATGTAATCGCACGAATGGATGATTCATCGCCGACGATATCACTCCCTAACGGATGAAAGGAATAGACCGCGCGCATGCTTTCAAGGAACAGACGGGCATCCGGGTCCTGTTGATACATTGCCAGCTCTTCCAGTATGATCGGTTTTTCCTTCTCTACAGAAGCTTCCGTGATGGAAAAGTGCTGCACAAAATCAAGCAGAAGTGTCAGTGGTGTCAGTACATCCTGCGATGTGGTCGTGAAATAGTAAGCGGTGGAATCATAGGAGGTATAGGCATTTACATTAGCACCTAACCTGCTGAACTTCCGCATCACATCCTCCGCATCGGATTCAAACAGTTTATGTTCGAGAAAATGCGCGGTTCCCGGCTCATATGTGATCGTTTCTCCCTGCGCATTTTTCTGAATGACATCGAGACTTCCAAACGGCGTCATAAAAAGAAAGGCAGAAGTACAATACGCTGGCTTGGGAAGAAAGATAACCTTCAATCCGTTTTCCAGTGTAACTTCATCATATGGTTCCCGAATGTGGTCGTAGTTCATTCACCCTCCTTGTTCTGATGCAGGATTGAGATCGTGGTTAAGCGCAGTGATGCGATACTGTCACATAACTCCTGCTTTGTGATTGTGCCAAGGGTCTTACACAGTTCCTCTATACTTTGAACTTCCCAAATCAATGCCTGACGATAGTTATATGACAAAAGACTGTCAGGGTCATCCAGTGAGGCGCGATAAACATTGATGATCATCTGCTTGGTCATCTCAAGATCTTCTTCCTCAAAGGATCCATTACGTATCGCTTCTGCCTGTTCCGTTATCGAAGTAATTGTTTCTTCAAGATGTTCCGCTTCCACTGCAGTCATCACACGAATCAACCCATCCATGGAAAGAAGGGCTGAGTCGATGGAATAACATAAGCCCTGCGCTTCCCGTACTTCACGGAATAAAAGACTCGAAGGAAGCCCGCCAAACAAGCCATTCGCCAGCACCAGCGCAGGATACCGGCTGTCGTTCAGCCTAACCCCTGTTTCAAACAACATGGTTAAATGCGTCTGGGGAAGGTCTCGGCTTGTCTCCACCCGTAATTCACTGGATTGATATGGGCAAATCACAGCACCTTGTTTGACCCGCGCTTCAAAGGGAAAATACCGCCTGGTCAATTCAACAATCCGCTCCGTCGATTCGCAGGAAAGCACCTGAATATCCACCCTGGCATTTCTTCGAATAAACTCCCATACCTCCGCGCATTGACTTGAAGTAAGGGATTCAAGCTCTTCCACCGTTGGAAGTGCCCGCATCCCCGCAGCACCTCCATAAGCTCGGATTGCGGCTTCGGCACACTCCGTTGCGGGATCATCCATTGCCATACGGACACTGAGTATCGCCTGTTCCCGGCATTCCATAAACATTGCTTCAGGAAATACCCCATCCTCTAATCGTGCATAAAACAACAGTTCCCCTACCAGTTCAAACCCCGCCTCAAGAAGATCTTCGCCTTCTTCCAGCGAATGGATTTCACTTAAGGAAAATCGAAGGGAATCACAAGCTCCCCGAGGTGTATTCAGCACATTCAATGAGGCCCCATACAAGCGATCCTGCTGTTCTAGCAGCTGCTTCTTGGTCGGATAATGGAATGTAGTATCTGCCAGAAGATAAGACAAAAGAAACGACGCTGCCCACTTAGACTGATCCATCGACCATAACAGATTCACATGAATCGCATGGGTTTTAAATTTCGTTCCGTCAATCACATGAAGATTGACGCCGGAACACAGTTCATAAGGTTTCATGATTCAATTCTCTCACAAGAGAAAAAAGTTCCTGAGGTCTCAGGAAACTTTCTCCCGCGCAATATCTGCACGTGCCTGTTTAATATCTTCTGTCCACTTGCAGGTGCCGCCGCACTCGCCGCAGTCACCTCCGCAGGAATTACGATTTCGCAAAAGATAACGGATATCGAGCACAACGATCGCAACTAACGCAAGAAATACTAAGATCGATCCTAAATTCATCTTCCGCCTCCTGTTCGTTACTATCATAATGAAGTCATTTCTGTTTTTCAATTAGTTTGAACTAACCGGATGTATTACAGCGATCTTCGCATAGAAAAAGGTATGAGGTTTCCCCCATACCTTACGGTCATTCATCCTTTTTCAGATATACTTCCCGGGGTTTACTTCCCTGGGCTGGGCCAATGACACCCTTTTCTTCCAGAAGGTCAATCATGCGGGCAGCACGGTTATAGCCAATGCCAAACCGGCGCTGCAGTAATGAAGTGGAAGCCTTCTGTACGTCGACTACGTATTCCTTGACTTCATCAAACAGCGGATCGTCACCGGCAGAGGCTACTCCGCCGATTCCCCCTTCTCCGTCATTCACACCTTCCAGACGTATGAAGCTGTCATCATACATCGGAACCGCTTCTGAGGAGACATAATCTGTAATCCGCTTCACTTCATCATCGGTAATGAAGACACCCTGTACACGGGTCGGGTTGGATACACCAATCGGCATATACAGCATATCGCCGTTTCCAAGCAGGCGTTCCGCTCCTACATGATCCAGAATCGTACGGGAGTCAATTCCAGAGGAGACCGCAAACGCGATACGGCTTGGAATATTGGCCTTGATGACACCGGTAATAACATCGGTGGAAGGACGCTGCGTAGCGATGATCAGATGAATTCCGGCTGCCCGGGCAAGCTGGGTAATTCGCTGAATGGAGCTTTCCACATCCTTTCCCGCAACGTTCATAAGATCTGCCATCTCATCTACGATAACGACGATATACGGCATCTTCTTCGGTGCAGGACTTCCATCTTCATTCGTCGCTGGCATATTTGCGACGGCAGTATTGAATCCCTGAATGTTTCGAACCCCTGCCTTGGCAAAGGCATCATAGCGCTCATCCATGATCTTGACGATTACCTTCAGGGCATTGCTGGCCTGCGAAGGATCGTTAATGACCGGTCCGATCAGATGCGGAATCCGCTGATACGGGGTGAATTCTACCTTCTTGGGATCTACCAGAAGAAGTTTTACTTCATCCGGTTTGGTGCGCATCAGAATGGATGTGATGATGGAGTTCATACAGACCGATTTACCGGAACCGGTCGCTCCGGCAATCAACAGATGCGGCATCTTATCAAGACGGCAGGTCACAGTATTGCCAAGCAGATCTTTTCCCAGCACGATTACAAGCGGCTGTTCCTTATCTGCTTCCGGCAGAGTCTGGAAGAGTTCCTTCATCTTAACCGGAGTCGCCTTCTGGTTCGGGATTTCCACACCAACTGCGTTATGACCAGGAATCGGAGCCTCAATACGGACATCCCGTACTGCCAACTGCATCTTGATATCATCCGCAAGGCCAAGAATTCTCGATACCTTCACATTAGCGTCCGGACGGATTTCAAACTTTGTGACAGAGGGACCGATATGTGTATCGATCAGGCGGGCTTCAATATCGAAGTTCCGTAATGCCTGAATCAGCAGTTCTCCCTTTTCCGCTGCGGCTGCTTCGTTCACGTCATCCTTTGGTTTAGGCGGAATCGGATCGAGCAGTGTTGTCTTAGGAAGATGATACGGGCGATTCGTCCGACGCGGTTTGACCGGTTCAGGGGCAGGCGTCGGAGTAGTCTCTACCGGAGGTTCCATCTCCATCACTTCCTCTTCTTCATAGGAAGGCGCTTCCTCATATGGCTCCTCGTATTCCACCTCTTCCTCTTCTTCGGATTCATATTGTGGTTCTGTCACTGCCTGACGGGCCACAACCGTATTGTCATAGAGCTCATCGACGGTCATGAAGGACATCTTTGGCTGCGGAGCTTCTTCGGGTTCTTCAGAGATCACTTCCATTTCTTCTGTCCAGCCATGCGCCATATCCTCTTCTTTAGGCTCCCCATCCGCAAGGATCCCCATGCGGGAATTCGGGTCATAAGGAAGTTCTTCCTGGAATCCGGACAGGGGTTCCGGGGTATCGTCAAATTCATCGTTTGGAATCGGACGCACCGGAATTGCGGCAGTCGCCTCATCTGCCTGAATCATGCGGATCTTAGGCTGTGCCTTACGGGAAGGAAGCTCCCGAACCGGCTCAATCATCTCCGGTTCAAATGTATCTTCTTCAAAGATGTCGTCATCGTCTTCCTCGTCTTCTTCATCCTCATCTTCTTCCTCATCCTCTTCATCCCGTGTGGAGAGGTATGTCCATACGGTGCGGAAGGCCTGTTTGTACACTTCAAGGTTTACGAGGAGTAACGCGGCGATGATGAAAAGTACGATAATCACAAGTACCGTACCGGTACGGTCAATTAACGCCGTCGTCAAAGAGAATAACAGCGCACCGATGATTCCTCCGCCTGCTTCAATGGAAGGTTCATCGGTAAACAGAGAACGGGTCGCATGAAGATATTCCTGTACGATCTCACCACCGGTCAGATCCTTGGAGGTATCGGTATACGCGCATAGCAGCAATACCGCCAGAATGATACAGATAATCGCAATCGGATTCTTGGACAGCGTATTTCCGGAATTCCGGTTCAGTATCGTAATCAGAATCTGAATGACAATCGCTCCGGTAATGACATAGTAAAACTTACCGAAGAGATATCGGATCAGCCGGCTGAGGTAGGTTCCTACCAGCCCCATCTGCATATACGCCACAACCGTAATTGCGGCTAACAGAACGATCCAGATCCATTCCTTTACTTCATTCGATACCGATTTCTCCGCACGCTTGCGGGATGTTGTTTTCTTGTTTGTTTTCTTAGCAGCCATTACCCGATATTGTATCACGAAGTTCCGCCTGCTTCGTTGTTAACATACTCGTATTCCGCCTGTTCACTTCATGAAAAAAGACACCGGAAGTAATCCAAGTGTCTTTGTGTTTTACGATCAATCCTTGGTGTTGATTTCCACAATCGCAGGCAGGATCATGGGCCGCTTCCCGGTTTCCTTCATGACATATCTTGCGATCTTTTCCCGAGCCTCTGCCCGGCAGTCCAGATTGTCATACCGGTGTTCCGCAACCGCAGTATTGATGGTATCCTCAATGATCAGACCAACTTCACGAATGATGTAGTCCGCATCCTTGAGATAGATGACACCCCGGCTCTGCACATCCGGTCCGCCGATGATTTCCTTGGTGGTGTGGTTCACAACGACTCCGACAATGATCGCACCATCCGTACTGAGTGTTTCTCTATCCTTCAATACCATTCCTGCCGCATCGAGACTGTCGCCGCCAGACACCATCACATCCCCAATCGGCACCTTCTTCAGCTCCCGCTGTAACTGACCGGAGTCAATACATGCGGCCTGGCCGTTTTCCAGAACAATGATATTGTTTGCCGGATAGCCCATCCCAAGGGCGATATTCGCATTGGAGATCAGCTGCCGGTATTCACCCTTCACCGGTACGTAGTACTGAGGATTCATCAGATAGATCATCATCTTCAGATCTTCAATTGACGCATGCATGGAGAAGGTGCGCTTGGTATCGACGCCGAATACCCGGGAGGTTTCCTTATACAGGTCATCTTCCATGGTGGATGCGTTGCGCTCGGTGCCTGGAACCGCAGGAGAAGCGACGATGACAGTATCGGTATCCCGCAGCTGAATCACATCATCTTCCCGGCTGGCAATCTTATGAACCTTACGGAATATCGTACTTCCAGTTCCGCCGATAATCACAACCACATTATCCAGATCATTCGAGAAATTCTGCGGCGCAATTTCAAGACCCGCCGGAATCCGGTAATAACCAAGTTCTGCCATATCCGCCATTAAGGACCGCAGCTCTGTGTCGTAAATCATGACTTTCCGGTTGAACTTATTCGCTAATTCGATCAGTTCAATAACGCGATACAGATTCTGACTGTAAGCCGTACATACAATTCTCCCCTGCGCCCCATCAAAGATCGGTTCCACCTGGGAGGTGATGCGATGATTAGGGGAGGAGTGCCCTTCTCGTGTGGAACCCACAGATTCGGTCAATAACGCCAGCACACCTCTAGCGCCAAGCTCGGTAACTTCCGTAAGATCAAACCGGAACGCATCCATCTTGACGTCATAGTCAACGATGAATTCACTGGAATATACCACATAGCCATCTTCCGTCCGGATTGCGATGCCAAAACCATCTGCGATGGATTGGGTTGTGCCGAAGGTACGGATCTCGGTATCACCGATCTTAAAGGAAACATTACGGCGGATGCGGTGAATCTGAATATCCTTCAGACCTTCCTTACGGGCTTTGCGTTCAAACATCTTGGCGGTCAATGGTGCCATATAAACCGGTACCTTCACCTGTTTCAGAAGATGTACGAGCGCCCCCATGACATCATCATGACCATGGGTGACAAAGACACCTTTGACCCGATCCACATTCTCACTTAAATACTGAAAATCAGGAATGATCATTTCCACCCCGAGCTGTTCATCCGATTCGGGATAGCGCATTCCGCATTCAATCACAAAAATATCTTTATTGTTTTCTACGACATACATGTTCTTGCCGTCTTCATCGAGGCCGCCCAGAGCAAAAATACGTACCTTACTCATTTAATTATTCCTCCGTAGTTGTTGCGTTGGTTTCATTATAACGTGAAATTGAAAAATCGGAAGAGTCAGACTGCCTCTCCAAGCAGACTGAAACTGCGTGCTTCCGTAATTTTCACATTCACCACATCCCCTTCACGAGCCGTATCGCTGTGAAAGTTCACAAGTCGGTTTTCTTCGCTGTACCCGCAAAGTACCGATGGATCCTTCTTACTGGCGCCATCACACAGAACTTTCCGAATCTGCCCGACTTCCGCTTCATTATTCCTCCGGGCATAGTTTCCTACCCGCTCATTGAGCTGCGCAAGCCGCTGTTTCTTTACCGCAAGCGGCACATTGTCTTCAAAGGAAGCCGCCGGGGTTCCTTCCCGGGGACTGTAAACAAAGGTAAACGCGCTGTCAAACTGGCAATGATCCACTAATGACAGGGTCTCTTCAAACTGCGCATCGGTTTCGGAAGGAAAGCCGACAATCAGATCCGTGGTAAAGGTAATTCCCGGAATCTTCTCCTTCATCCGCTCATATAAAGTAAGAAACTGCGAAGACGTATAACCGCGGTTCATTCGTTTCAGTATTTCATCAGAGCCGGATTGAACGGGAAGATGCAGTGCCGGCATGACATTGGGGTGCTCCACCATCACATCAATCGTGGATTCCCGGTAATCCCGTGGATGAGATGTATAGAACCGGATTCGCTCAATTCCTGTATCCGCTGCTTCCCGAAGAAGCTCACTGAACCCATCTTCCATTCCAAGATCCTTGCCATAGGCGTTGACATTCTGCCCAAGCAGCGTCACTTCCTTTGCGCCCTGTGCCTTTACCGCAAGAATTTCCCGGATGACATCCTCACTTCTACGCGAGCGTTCCTTCCCTCTGGTATAGGGAACGATACAGTAAGTGCAGAACTTATCGCACCCATACATAATATTCACGAATGCCTTATAGTGCCGGCTGCGTTCCACCGGCATACCTTCTACGACGGAACCGCTTCCTTCCGATTCCACCTGAATCGTCCGCTCCCCTGCCATGACTCTTGAAAGAAGATGCGGAAACTGTTCCATATTATGGGTTCCAAATAACAGATCCACCTGTGGATAGCGTTCACTGACGAGCGCAACCATGGATTCTTCCTGGGCCATACAGCCGCAGATACCGAAGATCTTTTCCGGATGCGCCTGCTTTAATGGCTTCAGACTGCCGATTTCCCCAAGCACATGATCCTCTGCAGCCTTACGTACCGCACAGGTATTGAATAAGGAAATGTCTGCTTCCTCTGGCGAAGCGACAGGATTGAATCCCATCATCTCCAACATGCCCGCAAGCGTCTCACTGTCCCGCACATTGGCCTGGCAGCCATACGTACGAATATAATAGGTTTTTCCAATGCCAAGGGTACGAAGGTCATCTTCCAGACAGAAGTCGACTCTTCTTGCCTCATTACGGCGGTTTCGTTCCGCCTTGGGATCGGGTAACTGATAATTTTTCTTCATGGTTATACTCATTGCTTAACGGCGCTAATTATACAAGTCAAAGCGGAAACCGGCAATTTTTACCTTCTGGCGAAGAAAAAGCCCCGGTTTTCACCGCAGGCTGTTTCATTTCCTGTAATCAGTTCAGATTACTCACCTTCTGTGATTGCACCGACAGGGCATGTGCCGACGCAGGACAGACAGGAGATGCAGGAATCTGCATTGCACTCCGACTTTCCGTCACCATCCAGGGACAGAGCGGATACCGGGCAAACACCTGTGCAAGCGCCGCATCCGATGCAGGCATCCTTATCTACTACAACTGCCATATGTTCTCTTTTCTCCTTCTGCCTCAAATTATAGCACCCGCAAAGTTCGGGTTCAATCATTCCCGAAGGAAAACACCTGCCCAAACAGACAGGTGTCATAAGCTGTGAATGCGTTTCAGGGACGCTCCTGAATCCGTGTGATTCTGATGGCACGATTGGTGGCGTCATCGATTTCGATAACTACTCCGCAAAGGATTGCCGGAGTTTCCGCTGGCGTATAACGCGTCGCTTTTCCATGCGTTCGTGCGATCATCTCATCTACGTCTCTGCCAAGAATGGAATCAAACGAACCACACATCCCGACATCCGAGATATAGGCAGAGCCATGCGCGATTCGCTCATCCGCGGTCTGCACATGCGTATGCGTTCCAACCATTGCGGTAATCCGATCCCGATACAGATACCAGAAGAGTTCCTTCTCCCCGGTAGCCTCCCCATGGAAGTCCACCAGAATAATATCTGCGTCAATGGAATTCAGAAGCCGTTCCCCAACGGGATAAGACTCTCCCAGGGCGTTATTCATGAAAACGCCGCCAAGAATATTTACCACCGCAATCCGTTTCCCCTGACACTCCCGGATGACCACACAGTTTCCCGGTTCTTCGGGATCCATGTTTGCCGGACGTACCAGGTACGGACACTCATTCAGTTTTCCCAGAATTTCATGTTTCGAAAAGGAATGATTTCCCAAAGTAATCACGTCAGCGCCTGCTTCCATCAGTTCGTTGTAGATGGAAGAGGTAATCCCCTTGCCATGCGCTGCGTTTTCCCCGTTGATGACTGTAAAGTTGGCCCCAACCTCCTGTTTGAGGTCAGCCAATCTGCGTTTCACGGCAATTCTGCCGCTTCTGGAGACCACATCACCGAGGAATAGAATCTTCATCGGTTACTGGGCCAGTTCCTGTACCCTCACTTCACGAATCAGGGTTACTTTAATCTGACCAGGATAGGTCATTTCGTTTTCAATCCGATCCTTCAGATCATGCGCAACCTTAACCATGGTTTCGTCATTGATCTTTTCCGGCTGAACCATAACCCGGATTTCACGGCCTGCCTGAATGGCGAAGGCCTTCTCAACACCATCGAAGCTTGTGGCGATCTTCTCCAGCTGTTCCAGACGTTCGATGTAGTTCTCCATCGATTCGTATCGCGCTCCCGGACGGGCTGCACTTAAGGTATCAGCTGCTGCTACAAGCACCGCGATGATGTCATCCGCCGGCTTATCGCCGTGATGGCTCTCAATCGCATTGATGACGATATTGTTTTCGCCATACTTCTTAGCGACCTTGGCACCCAGTTCCACGTGGGAGCCTTCCTGTTCAAAGTCAATGGCTTTACCGATGTCATGAAGCAGACCAGCACGTTTGGCCAGCTGCTGGTTGAGTCCCAGCTCTGCCGCCATGATGCCGGCGAAGGTTGCGACTTCCATCGAGTGTTCCAGAACATTCTGACCATAGCTGTAACGATAGCGAAGCCGTCCAACCAGTTTAGTGAGTTCACGGTTCAGACGATTGATTCCGAGTTTGAATACCGCCTCATCACCGATCTTGGCAATCGTATCATCCAGTTCTCTTGTGACCTTATTTACAACTTCCTCAATCCGTCCCGGCTGAATCCGGCCGTCCTTCATGAGCTGTTCCAATGACTGTCTTGCGATCTCTCTGCGAATCGGATCGAAGCAGGAAACGGTAATGACATCCGGTGTATCATCGATGATCAGGTCAACCCCGGTTGCCTGTTCAATCGCCTTGATATTCCGTCCCTCACGGCCGATGATCCGACCCTTCATATCCTCATTGGGAAGTGTCACAACCGAAACCGTTCGGTCAATGGTCTCTTCCTGCGAGTAGCGCTGAATCGCCGTAGCGATAATGTTTCTCGCGTTATCCGCCGCCTTTTCCTGAGCGATTTCATCCTGTTCGTGGAGGTAAGCCGCGATATCCTTTTCGGACTTCTTGGCAACCGCATCCATCAGTTCGGCTTTAGCGTCTTCACGGGACAGCCCGGCTGCTTTTTCCAGCACCTCAATCTGACTGTCAATCCGCTGCTTGAGTTCCTCTTCCATCTTGCTGAGATGCTTGAGTTTATCATCAGCGAGTCTGGTCTTTTCGTCGAGCTTCTTCTCTTTTGCGCTCAAATTTTCCTCACGGAAGCCAATATTATCCTCCCGCCGCACAAGTTTGTTCTCCTGTGCCTGGATGCGGTCCCTCTGGCTCTTAATCTCACGTTCAGCCTGCTGCTTCATTTCCATGACCTGCTGCTTACCGTCGAGATTCGCCTGACGAACAATATTCTCCGCTTTAGCATTCGATTCGTCGAGAATGGACTGTGCCTCATTCCGTGCCCGGTCGAGGCCAGCCCGGCTCGAAATCGTCATGATCACGACTCCGATTACAATGCCGGCAATCCCAGCGAGAATGGGGATCAGTACATTATTCATTGTTCAACCCTCCATTCGTCTGTACATATTCAGGATTTCTCCCATCGGACATTATATAAAAAAACGAGATATTTCACAACTACAGGATTCCTCGTGAAACATGCAGTAAAAAAGCACCGAACTGGTGCTTTTCAGGCTTCACTCTGTGCTTCTTCCGGAGCGACTTCTCCGGTCCCGAACAGTTTTTCCTTTACGGCTGCAGTCACTTCCGCATCAATTTCCGGATGTGTCTTCATGAATTCCCGCACAGCCTGGAAACCCTGGCCGATCTTATCTCCCTTATAGGAGAACCAGGCACCAGACTTATCAATGATGTCATGTTCAACCGCCATATTGATCACTTCATCCAGGTGACTGATGCCTTCGCCATAGATCATATTTACGGTAGCGGTCTTAAACGGAGGCGCGACCTTGTTTTTTACAACCTTAATCTTTACGACATTTCCATAGGCATCCTGACCAGTCTTGAGGGTTTCTCCCTTACGCACATCCAGACGAACGCTGGAGTAGAACTTCAGAGCACGGCCACCCGGGGTCGTTTCCGGATTGCCGAACATGATTCCAACCTTTTCACGCAGCTGGTTGATAAAAATCGCTGTGCAGTTGGAGCGGTTCATGACACCCGCCAGTTTCCGCATTGCCTTGGACATCAGGCGGGCCTGAAGGCCAACGCTGGCATCGCCCATTTCCCCATCCAGTTCCGCCTGGGGCACCAGTGCCGCAACAGAGTCAATGACAATCAGGTCAATCGCACCGGATTTAATCAGTACTTCAGTGATCTCGAGGGCCTGTTCGCCTGAATCCGGCTGCGAGAGAATCAGTTCATCAATGTCAACTCCAAGGTTTCTCGCATAGGTTGGGTCAATCGCGTTTTCCGCGTCAATAAATGCGCAGCGGCCGCCTTCCTTCTGGCATTCGGCAATCGCATGAAGCGCAAGTGTGGTTTTACCGGAAGATTCCGGTCCGTAGATCTCGATGATACGTCCTTTCGGGTATCCTCCGATCCCAAGTGCAGCGTCCAGTGTCAGGCTTCCAGTCGGAATCGCGTCCACCGATACATCAGCCCGGTCACCCAGGCGCATGATGGAACCCTTTCCGTATTCCTTTTCAATGGCACGCAGTGCCTCCTGCAGGAGCTGATCTTTCTTATCATCACTTACAGGAACGTTTTTTGTGTCTTTCGCAGGCATAACTTTCATCTCCTTACACTTACTATTTATCCACCGGAATCCAAATCCCCCGGAAAACTTACATTTATTTTGATTCGAGAATATCTTCTTTCAGCTGATTGAAATAGGATACTCCGCTGGCCACACTGAC
Source organism: Solobacterium sp. (assembly GCA_017469355.1). Classification (GTDB taxonomy): domain Bacteria; phylum Bacillota_I; class Bacilli_A; order Erysipelotrichales; family Erysipelotrichaceae; genus Bulleidia. The sequence goes on from JAFUGM010000026.1 coordinate 35,187, forward strand.
GAAGGTGCTGAACCATAACATCAATTCACTGACCGGAAGCTGCCATAATTCAAACGGAAGATTATTCAGCAGAATGAGTGCGATCGTAATCATCTGAGACGCGGTCTTCACTTTTCCAAGCATCTGTGCCGAAACCACTTTCCCATTCCCAGCCGCAATCAGCCGACATCCGTCCACAATAATATCACGGCATACCATGATGATGACCGGAATCGGGGAGATCACCCCTCTTGAGACAAAGAGGATGAACATCGCCGATGTCAACATCTTATCCGCAATCGGATCCAGGAATTTTCCAAAGGTCGTCTGAAGATTGCGGGATCGGGCAATCTGTCCATCCAGAAGATCCGTCACCGCCGCAACCGCATAGATGACCAGGCAGATCAAATTCACTGCGGAAATACGCACCGCCCCGATGGAAAAGACCGTCAGTTCCACGCCGAACTGGGCATAAGGAAACAAATAGGCCAATACCGCCAGAGGGATCAGAACAATCCGAAACAGCGTCAGACGATTAGGAAGATTCATACTGTGCGTTCCTCCGTATACAACAGTTAACAGTATAGCATGACCGAACAAAAAGAGAGGCATTCCGCCTCTCGTTACGAACACACTCTGTAAGCCATGTTCTGTCTCCGGTTTCCCGGATGGCAGCCATTTATCTCTGCCCGAAGGCACCTCCCGTCCCCTTCAGTTCGGGTCGGGGAATTCTCCTACCAAATTTGGATTTCTCGCTTGCGGGGTTTACCTCGTTCCACCCGGTATGTTTCCATACCAGCTTCGTCACTGTGGCACGTTACGGGCACGCCTCATGAGAGAAAGCTCTCTTTTAGATTTGCGCTCCGCCGTCAGCTTTCGCTGCCCGGTCTTATTGATTGGGCCGGCACAAACACTACAGGCATCGCAGCCTGTGCGAGCATGGACTTTCCTCTGATCTGTATCTGACCAGCGACTGCCCGAGTATCTTCGTATTAACGCTGTTTCTGTTCAAACACCTGTTCTTCCAGGCGGGACAGACGCTTGAGAATATCGACATTGGCAGCGCCCTGCGCAGCCGGGGTGATGTTCTGTTCCAGCGCCCGGGTACGGCCCTCTTCTTCAATCAGCTTCGCCCGTAAGGAAGCGTTGGTGCGCTCCAGCTCCGCGATCTTCTGGTTGAGTTCCGCCGTGATTTCCTGGTAGGTCTGATAATCCTCCATCACAAGATCCAGAAACCCGTCCACTTCTGAGGGGCTGTATCCTTTGAAATCGATATCAAACTGCTTATCCAGTATGGTCTGAATATCAAGATTTACCTTTCCTGCCATTGACTCACTCTCCCGTTACCTGCCTATTTTCGCATGAAAACAGCGTTTTGTGAACTGAATCAACACACAAAATCTTAACCTTATAAAATATGCGCACACTTTGTTTATGAACCTGAGACCGTTATAATAGTAACCGTTATGGTCAACTATCCAAACGGGAAAAAGAATACCTTCCATACCGCCGCTGCCTCCCAGGCAGACCGAGGTATGGCTTTAGAAAAAGATATCAATGCGACCAACGAGTATTACCTGTCTATTGACCGGGCAGTGATACACAAAAAGCCGACTCCCGTTACCATCGTCAAGGTAGATTATCCAAGGCGCAGCGCCGCCAAAATCACCGAGGCCTATTTCAAGCTCCCCTCCACCACTGACTATAACGGGATTTATCGGGGGAAGTATATCGACTTTGAGGCGAAGGAATGCGCACAGAAGACTTCCTTCCCACTCAAGTCCATTCACGAACATCAGATCAAACATCTTTCCTCCGTCCTGAATCACGGGGCGATTGCCTTCCTGATTATCCGTTTCACCAAACTTGGTGAAACGTATCTTGCGGATGCGGAGGAAACGATACGCTATATCAACACCTGTGACCGCCAATCCATTCCTTATGAATGGTTTACGGAGCACGCCCACCTGATTCCCTATAACTATGTACGTCCGGTGGATTACCTACAGGTCGTTGATCGTCTCTATTTTAAGGAGAACCAATGAGTACACCTTCGCAGTCACGGAAGAAGAAACCGACCCGCAGTTCATCAAAGAAACCTGCGGTTCAGAATTCCTCTTCAAAACGCAAAAAACAGAAACGACGGGTCAACCATCAGGCCGTATGGACGCTGATTCTGATCTTTTTCATCGTCATTGAGCTTGTGGTGGGAGCCTTGGGGGCAGTATTCCTGCACCGCATGAGTGCCGGGAAACCGGAGCTGGTCATTGATGACTTCTTCTCTGCGGAAAGTTCCCATATCTATGACCGCAATGGCAGCCTGATTGCGGATGTTGGACTCCAGCTGCGGGAAAATGTCTCCTATGATGAGATTTCCGAATCGGTCGTCGATGCGTTCCTTGCGGTGGAAGACAGCCGTTATTTCGACCACAACGGGTTTGACCTGCCACGGTTTACCAAATCCGCAATTGACAATGTCTTAAACAAGATCCGGGGCCGCAGCGGTCTATCTGGCGGATCGACCTTCACGATGCAGTTGGTGAAGCTGACTTACTTCCAGAATGATGAAACCGGGCAGACAGCCAATCGGAATATCGAATATAAAGTCCAGCAGATCGCCCTGGCACGGGAACTGGAAGAAGTCGCGGATAAGAAGACCATCTTCGAAATGTATCTGAATAAGATGAATTTCGGTGGAACGGGAAACATTCGGGGAATCGAAATGGCCGCCCAGTATTACTACGGAAAGAGTGCCGGAGAACTGAATCTTCCGGAAGCTGCGATGCTTGCGGGAGTGATCAACGCTCCATACACTTATGATCCCCATAACTTCCTGGACAACGCTATAGCACGACGGAATACCGTACTTTCCCTGATGGTTCGCCATGGCTATATTACCGAAAAGGAATACAACCTTGCCCGTATGGTCAAGGTGGAAGATACCCTGATTGATCCATCATCCCGCCAACGCAGTGGAGAAGCCTATGCGTATCAGTCCTATATTGATACTGTGATCGAGGAAGCCAGTGCCGTCACTGGTCTTGATCCCCTCTCGGTTGCGATGGATATCTATACCTTCATGGATCCTGAAGTACAGTCCGTCATGGATGATATTCAGGCAGAGCGCACTGAAGAAGTCGTCTTCCCGGATGAACTGATGGAAATCGGCATCATCGCCGAAAACAATCAGACCGGGGAAATCGTCGCGATCGGCGGCGGAAGAAACTATGGCCGGGGCGGATCGATGTTGTTGAATCACGCAACAAATCAGTACAAGCAGCCCGGGTCCAGCGTAAAGCCGTTCCTTGACTATGCATTAGCATTTGAATATCTCGGATGGGCAACCAGCCATGTCGTTACTGACCGGCCGATTTCCTACCAGGGAACCAATATGATCATCAAGAACGCCAACGGTGTCTATAACGGTCAGGTCACCCTGTCCTATGCGATTTCCGCTTCCCTCAATACGCCAGCCATCCAGGCCCTGCAGGATGTCATCAACACCGCCGGATGGGATACGGTAGTTTCCTACATCAATTCCCTTGGCTTCTCTCAGGTTACTTATGACAACTTCGATATCGGATTTGCGATTGGTGGTTCGAACTTTACCGCCTCTTGCCAGGAAGTCATGGCAGCCCACGCAATCCTGATGAACGGAGGCAACTACATCAAACCGCATACCATTGAACGGATTGAATACCGCAATGGCATGTCTGCTCCGCTCACGCCTTACTATGAGCCGGTAAATGTGCTTTCCCCGCAGGCCGCCTACCTTGCGGCACAGTTGATGTATACCGCAGTTCATGGCGGTGTGTTCAACTACCTGGATATCCTGACCCGAAGTTACGCGACCTATGGAAAAACCGGAACATCCGATTGGGGAGATGAAGGTCTGCAGTATAACATTCCTCAGGGCGCATCCAAAGATAAGTGGATGGTTGCAGATACCAGCGAATATACAATCTGTACCTGGGTCGGATATGAAAAAGGCGTCAAGGATAAAGACACCTACTTCTCAAGAGAAAAGTCAAATATGAATATTCCGGGAAACATCTGTTCTCTGGTACTTGATGTTCTGAATCGAGACCATGAGCCAGAAGCACTGGAGATGCCGGAAGGAATCTCCAGCATCACACATGTTCTCGGCACCTGGCCCTACACCTCTCCAGTATCGGGAATGGACGGAAGTCTGATCACGTCCGGTCTTATCAAGAGTCAATACGCCTCTCTTGCGAGTCCCGAATCCGCAGACAAGGTTTCCTCGTTGAACAGCTTTAACGCTTCGTTAAACAACGATGGCACCGTTCACTTCTCATGGACGAAATATCCGGATACCGACAAGCTGGAAGTTGCGGAGAATACGATGGATATCTCCCTGCGGGATGGGGCTGGAAATATTCTTGTCGAAGCCTATGGCAACCGCATGTTTGACTGGAGCTGGGTCTATGGACCGATCCGTTATCAGGCCCGTCTTTATCAGAATGGCGTTGAGCTGGATACAATCAGCACCGATGAAGATGAATGGGATGAGGATATCGAACTCAAGGAAGATGCCGATATTCGTGCCTGCGGTTTCTACGCTTACGAGGAAACCGGAGACGCTTCCAATGAGATCTGCGTCACATTCCATACACCAAAGGAGGAAAAGGAACCGGAACCGACGGTAAGTCCAAGTCCCAGTCCTGAACCGGAACCGGAGGAACCTGCAGCTGCACCCGAAGAACCGGAAGAAAACAGTGAGGAGTCCTCGGAAACCGATGATAACTAAAACACTGAGCCAGATCACTCAGTGTTTTTTCGTTTCATCGAATTTTCCGTATCGGCACTTTCCTTCAAACGGACATCTGGTGCATTCCGGATTCCGGGAATGACACATATAGCGGCCAAAGAAGATCATCTGATGATGGGTTTGAATCCATCGTTCTTTGGGGATCTTGCGCTTCAGTTTCTGTTCCACTTCCAGAAGAGAATCTTCCGGTTTTGCGAGTCCCAGTCGACGGGAAACCCGACTGACATGGGTATCAACCGCAAGTGCGGGAACCCCATAACATTCACTCATGATGACATTGGCACACTTCCGCCCGACACCAGGCAGTGTTGTAAGATCTTCCATGTTGTCTGGCACAATGCCATCAAACCGTTCTACAATCCCCTGCGCCATCCCTTTGATAGCTCTGGCCTTGTTTCGGTAAAGACCCAGTGAGGCAATCTTCTGTTCAATGTCAGAAAGCTTTCCTTCCGCCAATGCATAAACATCAGGATATGCCTCAAATAACGCAGGTGTTACCCGATTCACCGAGGCATCGGTCGTCTGGGCTGAAAGCACCACCGCCACCGCCATCTGATATGGATCCGCATGTTCGAGTTCACAATGGGCATAGGGAAACAGCTTATCCAGTTCTTCCAGAACGATCTGAGCCTTCATAACGCACCTTTCCCTGCTCAATCATATCGGCAGTATAGTTCTTCTTTGTCCATTCTCTCAGAATGGTATCGATATACGGCATGGAAACTTTCTGATACATACTGGCTTCCCGAAGGGCGAGAATAATCATCCGCTTTTCGTAGATTCGATTCCATTCCGAGATCCGTTCCATATCCTTCTGCGTCAACGGACGTTTCAGTTCACTTTCAAATAAGTCAAATACAGGTCGGTCAATAATCCCTGCCTCCTTTGCGACATCGGTATCATAAAGGCCATCCAGCCGGAATGATACCCGCTTGCCGGAAGCACGGATATCAAGATATTTCTTCGCACATAACAAGGAAATGGTCTCATCCACATCCTTGGGATCCATACCTGCCTTCTGCGCCAGAGCGTCAATGGAAATGGGAATGCGGTGCTCACTCATAAAATCGATCATCAACACAATGATCAGTTCCTTCTCACTTAACCCAAGAAATTCCAGGTGATCGAGCACCCAGTCACGGCGGTTCACAAACCGCTGTTCATACCATTTCATTCCACGTCCCTCAACTGTCCTTTCATTGTACTCCAAGTCTAGCCTTGTTATATAATAACGAAGGTTATTTTTATGATTAAACGCATACTTATTTCACTGCTTACCCTCATGGTGGGATACTCAGCAGTTGTCATTGGAATCAAGCTGTTCGAACCGGACAGCGGCGAAGCGCAGTCCGATTCCTGGATTCATACATCCGCGCTTGATTATGATTCCTTACGTGAATATACCCTCAGCAGCGGCTCAGGAACATCTCACTTCTATCTGTTCTCCTCTTCGGACAACAGTGACTGCATTTATGTCGAAAGCACGGTTCTGAAAAACACGGCAACTGATACCGGAATGAATCTCGATGATCTGATTGAAATCGTAGATATTACGGATCTCGAACGGAATCTGAATACCAATCGGTTACGCACCGACTGGGGTATTCTCTCCTATCCGGCATTTCTAGCGTGTCATGTCAGTCAGGGAGAAATCATTATCGACAATACCCTGGAGTGGAATCCTTCCTCGCCAATTTCCGTAGATGATGTGGAACGGTGGCTCACCCGCAACGGCATCTATGAAGGGACCGGCATCGAAGAAGCGATCGACACCCCAGAATTCTGAATGTCCACTCAAATTCGATAACTGAAATCAACCCCTAATTTAATGAAATTTAAGCCTCTTCCTGAATATCGAAATAGGCGTTATGAAAACACAGGCTTTTGGATTCCTGTTTAAGAAAATAATCAGATTATGCTTTGGGTTGTCGAATCCT
>JAFUGM010000027.1 GCA_017469355.1 Solobacterium sp.
AGTGACAGACTGAGCGGGGAGTGAGAGGCCTCTTAAGAGGCCGCAAGAAATAGGTGGAGTAGAGACCCGCCTTTAGGCGGCCTGGTAACATGCCCTGGAGGGGCAATTCAAACCACCAGCTGAGCTGGTGGTTTGTGACTTCGATTTCATCTGGTTTTTGAAGGCAAGGTCAAGCTGTTAAACATATATTTCGTGGGGGAGTTATCGTATTTACTTTCCTTCTTTCTATGACATTTTATTTGGTGATTTCCGACGAATATGGCTGTCAAAGTCGTCGGAAATGCATAAATTTGTTTATGTTTCGACGAAAAACCCATTCAAACTAGTCGGAAATATTAAATTCACGTGTTTGCTTTTAAGCAGCTATATGATGAGGGAATCATTACAGAGGAGAAGAATTCAACAAAATGAAAAAAGAGCTTCTAGGCCTGTAACTTGTGGCCTGAGTATAATTGGCGGCTAAGATAATAAGGACGAAATATGGTGTTAGAGACAGAAAGACTTATCTCGCGCACTGAGAAGAAAGTGATGCAGAGGATTTATATAAAAACACCAGTGATCCCGATGTAGAAGCGATTGCAGGATGGCCGCTAAAATTCTTGCACATCTCAGATTGTAAGAACAATCAAGTACTTCTCCAACGTTAAGTAAGAGAACGATCGATTAATAAAGACTTTAGGTCTTCTACTCATAATCATGGAAAGGTTTCTCTGTGTGCGGATGCGGGTAGGTGTGTGGAGTTTGCCTAGAAGTAGGTTTGGTATGCCAAAACACTCTGCAGTTTTTGGCAAAGTATTGTTACTTCAACTTCATTGATTTAGCGCGGTTCTTCTGATCGCGGCGAGAATAAATGACATTCAGGATGTGCACTGTATTTTCTTCTTTATCGACGCGGAAGTAAATATAGTAATTTCGTACAATAGTACGTTTGATTTTATACGTGTGGTATGGTTCGTCCGGAATATACATGATACTGTCAGCGTGATTAGCCAGGTCAGATATACCGGAACGGAGTGCACAGATGATTGCGAGAGCAGTAGAAGGGGCTCCTAATTGCCTAGCGATATATTGCTTGATTTGCTTTAAATCCTTTTCGGCATCAGGAGTGATGTTGATTGGGTATGCCATTAAATTAGATCCTGTTCCAGCTCATCAAATACATCGTCAAAACGTCTTCCTTCTTTATTAATAGACTGCTGATAGCTGTGCATAATCTTTGTCAGAAGTTCTGACTGAGCGTACTCCTCTATAGGTTTTGGTTCAGATGGAAGAGATATGGAAAAAGGAATACTCTTCGTATAAATAATCTGGTGATATAGTGCATCAATGACAACGGAAACAGGAATTCCAAGTGAAGAAAGAATGCTTTCTGCTTCCTGTTTAATTGATTGGTCGACGCGTACGCTGACAGTTGCATTTTTCATAATACTTGTTACCTTTCATAAGAATTGTAGCATATTGCTGTGCGAATTGCCTTACATTAGCGATACATAATGACACTGAATATGCGTTTTGACTTTTGTGGAAGGACAGACACAATAGGAATTGAAAGTGCGTTAGTTTCATCAACTTATGCAAAATCATCAGAAAGCAGATGTTATAGAAGTGCGATCGGATCATTATTTCGATAAAGGAAAGCAAACTTGTCCTCGGATTAAGGGTTCAATACGGAAAACGCCTTAAAATCTCCTTGAAATCCAATAAAATTGTATTTGAAGGAGTAAATATGATAGTTACAACATCAATGCTTAAGGAACAATACAGCACTTATGCAAATCCACTGGACAAAATAAAGCGTGATGCAGACAAGGGGCTTCTATACAGAATTAACAGGGGAATCTACGAAACAGACAGCAGCACTGATCCGTATCTGCTTGCGTCTTCGATTCTGTCGCCATCCTACTTAAGTTTCGATTTTGCCTTGGCATATTATGGTCTGATTCCGGAAAAGGTTGTTGCGGTTACTTCTGCTTCTTTAAATGTTCGAAAAAACAAGACATATATCAATACGTTTGGCAGATATGAGTTCAGTGATATTCCAGCGGCTGCGTTTTCGGAAGGCCTTACGTATGTTGAGCAAGGCAGTTATACTGTCAAGATTGCCACAAAAGAGAAGGCGATTTGCGATTCACTGTATAAGTGGAGAGTGGCAGGCAGCCTTCAGGAATTAAAGGAACTGTTATTTTATGACAAGAGAATCGATGAGGCGGAGTTTGAAACCTGCGATTTTGAACGGATGAGCAGACTGGCGGAACTGTATCACAGGACTAATCTTACTCTGCTGAACAAACTGATCAGAAAGGAATACGGAAATGGATAGTGCGATTGAAGCAATGCTCAGCAGATATGAGCCCCATAACGACACGGAAAGAGATTATCTAGGAGAGCGCTCTTGAATCTCCTATGTATATATAATCCAAATTATATAAATCACGATTATATAAATTGCGATTATATAAACAAAGCGCTGTTTAACACGCCTGAAATGATACTAAAGGCATTAGATTGTGGCAGCGAACTTGGAATCATGTTTTGCGATCGGATGAGATGCCAGAACGAATTCGATCAGAAACTAATAGAAACTGCTTGTGTCATGTGTATTGTCTCGGGTGCATCCCCTGACAGTAGAAAATAGATAATTCAAACTTGTAAACTCTCAACTCCTCTTACTTAGAGGTTTTTTCAACTGTATCGATATTTTAGGCTGAGTAGCTTTTTGTGAAAGTGCAATAGATTCCATCATTTGAACATGAAGCATTGCCTTAGTCCGTCCTTCACAAACGATATTTCTTATCCGTAATTAATGACCATTCTCTGTGCAAATACTCGTTCTCAGACCCCTTGCCTGAAATGTGCGGGGGGGGGGTAGAATTCTATTGAATTGTATGAAGTTATGAACTAATTAGGGGGTGCAGATGAAAAGCAGAATAATCAAAATATTTGCGGCAATTGTATTACTTGCAGGAACTGTATTTAATGGAAAAACAGCTGTCTCTGCGGAAGGGGAGCCAGGTGAAACAGACACTTTTAAGGGTGATGGTGTTGATTTAATTACAGTTAGTCCTTCGACGATTTTATTTGATCCGATTCTGGAAGGGTCGAGTTCGTCAGAAAAAACATTTCAGATCACAAATACGGGAGCTTCTGTATCAATTCAGTTAAGCGGTGACAGACAATACTTCTATATACGGAGTGATGAGATTCAGGGTGATTTGTTTGAAACTCCGTTTACTATAGGTGAAAATGCAACGATCACATTTGAAGTGATGGTCAATTCCGGCATTTCTGTTCCTGATACTGAAGAATTTTTGGAATTAAAAACACCCTTTACAATTCTCGACCGTGAAGGGAATTTTCTTGCAAAGTTTGATGTCACTGGAAGAGTGAATAAAAATGCCGACTATCATGCATGCACAATCTCTCCAGATAGTACTTTAAATACTACAAAGATGGTAGTGTCCTGTGCTCCTTCTTCCGAAATAATTTCGTCTATTGGCACAAATGACACAATTTCATTTGAATTCTATCCAGAGAATGGCCCAATGATGTCCTACACTTTGAATCCAGAGCGGAATAATAGTGACTCGACCTTAGTTATCGGTTCTGAGCTGATTCAGTCGAAAGGAATTCATCTGGATGGTGATTATGTCGTAAGAATGATGATTTCTTCAAAGAGCTATGAGTTTAATAATGGAACCCGCGTAGAACTGCATACAACATCACTCGTCAATACTTTTGAGCCAGGAGTCATGTCAAATCCAAATGGCATTCGTATTCAAGCCCGGGGGAATAGTGACGGACAAGTATATGTGGATAAGATGTATGACACCCAACGGTCTGCTGTTTCTGGAGCAGATTACAGCTATGTGATCCTTGAAAACCAGGATCATTATTATGAAATATACTTTGGGGAAAATGAAGGCAATTATCTTGTGAAGAATGGGGATGAGGTTGTAATTACTCCAGACGTATTACAAAGCAATAATGTTACTAACGGAACTTATGATTTAACAATTCATGTGCCAGGTTATAAGGATTACACAGAACCTTCCATCACAGTTTCTGCCGGTGCTGTTGATGGTGGCACATTTACAATTATTCAGAATCCGAACTACAGCATTACAATCGTGCCGAATAGCGGAAATTACGATGTATTGAAGAGTATTACGGGATTCAGCGGCACATATGAAGATGATAATGGCATGCTCAATTGGCAAAGGGATCTCTCATTTGGAGTATTTGATGATGAACATCAGGTCCTGACGCTTCCCTATAATCCTTCAAATCCAAATCAACTGGTGCCTCTGTACTCGATTCTGAGGCAGGGTGAGAATGTATTCAGCTCATTTAAAATACTGGCGAATGGATATGGTCCGGCGACTGTTGAATCCTCAAGTGGATCCTCCACAGTCGTTCTGAACAATCCGATCAGGGAGATTCCGGAGGATTTGAAAACGTATATTCTTGGCACAAAGCTTCTGATCTGTACTGCGGATAAAGGATTTCTGAATGATATCAGCTATATCAGATTTGTACATAGCGCCAGTACGCATACAGATGGTGACTTTACCGTTGATGGCTCGACATGGGATTTTAGCAATATAGAGCGAAACAATGCTGCCAATCGTTTCGAAATGGTGATCCCGATTGATTATTCCGGCCTGCTCTCTCTGACGAGCAAACCGCTGGATGAATATCTGGTGCTGCCGAGGAACTTCAACTATCAGGAAACCTTTGGATCTGTTACTGAAAACTTCAAAGCGACCGCATTCCTCAATGATGTTTCTGAAGTATCGGAAACCCCTCAGGTAGATGAACTGATCGATCTTGATGCACGGGTTGAAAACGCAGATTTCAAACATGTGGATTTACAGGGAGTGGTAACCGATAATGCGAATCTTGGTATTACTGTAAACGGTACGCTTGCCGGGGCAGTAACCGCAGAGGACTTTGATGATAATCGTGACCAGGAAACGGTACGTATATCCACAACTGTGAATGAGATCGCAGACGATGAGCTTGCAGAGCTCAACGACTATGCATCTGAGAAAAACTATGGCGAAGTGCGTTCCGATTATGGCGTCACTATCAATATTGATAAGCTTACTGCGAATGCGTCAGAACCGGAGGCTGTTACAGAACTGGGACTGAATTCAGCGATCACCTTCAATCAGATTCCTGAACTGGAAGAAGGGGAGGAGCTGGTTGTTATCACCATGCATAATGGGGAGATAAAGGAACTTCCTGTTACGCTTACCGATGATGGAAAAGCGATTGTCTATACAAAGGAGTTCTCTTCCTTTGTGTTGGCTGTAAAGCCAGTGGAAGAACCAACTACACCAGAACAGAACACACCAACCGTACCTAAGACAACCTCTTCCAGTGAGAAGAGCTCCAATAATAAAGAATCTAAGATTGCAGAGGATAACGTCATTACCTGTCAGATGGCAGGATATCCCGCAAATTATGCGTGGAATGAATCCGCAAAGGCATGCCAGGCAGGATATCTTGACGTAAATGGCGCATTCCATTCTTATCCCAGACTCCGTGCTGTAAATACCTATGATGAAGGGTTGTTAAGTACAGCAGCTTCACTTCTTGGCTCAGCTGTTGTGGCGATTGCCGCAGGATACGTATTGCGCCGCCATAAATAAGAAGTAAAGAACAAAAAACGGAAGAAGATGTCGGATAATTTGTTATTGTGCGAAGCTCAACATATAACCGTATCTGTTATGAGCTTATTGAAGTTATAAGATTGTGGTTCCGTGGATCAGAATGACATCTTTACCCTTTGCGTTAATCACTTCGTCGGTAAAACCACTGGAAGAAGCTAATGCATAATATTTCTTTCTATCGCCTGAGGATATGAACTGTCCTTTTAGCTTGAGCTTATCGAGTATGTTCATTCCGATCGCTTTGTTAGTGTATTTACATTCCCCGATAATCAGGTTTTTGTCATCATATGCGATCACATCTACCTGTGTTTCATGCCATGTGTCATTTTCACTAACATTACCAAACCATTCCCCAATGTGCTTTGCGACAAATGGAATCTCCTTGCGGATGCCGGCTTTCATCAAAGATACTCTGATGATTTCTTCGTAAGCAACTCCCAGGAATTCATTGAACTGATTATCCAGGATATGCTCCATACTATCTTTTCCGACAATATTAATAAATGACTTATTCTCTTCTATGAATGAGTTCGTAAATCTGAACAGAAGATCCGTGATTCTGTATCGTTTGACCTGCCGTTTTTGAGAAAGAACAATATTCGATTCGTTCACAATATCAAGTTCGATCAGCCGTTCGATATAAGGAAGTACAGCCCGTTGATCAACGCCACATTTCGAAGCGATCTGAGCCAGGGTTTTACCTGTATATCCAATTGCCCGCAGGATCTTCTTATAGGACGTTAAATCTCTTAGCTCCATCATCAAGAGATTGTCAGCCTCGCTGAATAACCTGCCATCCTTGTTAAAAAACAAATGAGATAAGGCTTCGTCAACGGAAGGGTAGTCGAGGCAGAATGCTACATATTGGGCAACTCCACCAGTGGTCGCGTACACTTTCATCGCATCATGAAAATCCGGAAACAATGTATTTACTTCTTCAAAGGTGAACGGCAACAGATGCAATACTTCGTGAAATCTTCCATATAGAGGTTCCGCATCTGAATAGATCTGTTTCTTCATAAAGGAAAGCTGTGAGCCCATCAGAATTAACTTGTGCTTTTTGAGACTATGATCAATGATCCATTGAAATTCAAGCGCAACATTACTGTTTCTTTTCGCAAAAACAGGGAACTCATCAATAACAAATATGTGTCCCGTGTCCATCACTTTTTCCAAGTACACAAATACATCTTTGAACGAACTGATATTAGAAAGGATGGTATCCTCTCCTGTTTCTGTCTGTACTGTAGAAGTAAAATCCTTAAGACACTCGATATAATCACCAGAGGATACCTGAAAATAAACCATCTCGTGCTCCAGAAACGTATATTTGCAGTGTGTTATCAATTGTGTCTTTCCGGCTCTGCGACGCCCATATACAGCCATCGCATGAGCTGTTTTTGAAGCCGAAAAACGTGTGACTGCTTCAATTTCATCTTCACGGAAATAAAACATATTGTACCTCCTATGTCATTATATAATCTAAATTATACAAAACAAGATTATATATATTACGATTATATAAATTGACGAGTAATCATCCAGACACAAAAAACGAGTTCTGATTGCTTGACCGGAACTCTTTTTATGAACTTAGTGAACCTGATTTTGATTACGGGCAGTCTGTAAGCCGAGGGCTTTTGTCTGCTTCTCGAGATCTTCTGGCAGGATGTCACGTTCAGAATGGCTGAGAATGATGCGGGCACTCAGCCCAAGCGTGACGAATACTGCCATCACTATAAGGAATACCATAGTGCTCCCTCCTTATCGTTATTATAGGTGGAGACAATCGCCATAGTAAATATACCCTTCAATTTCTGCCTGAAACCTGCCTGTTCAGGCATGATTGGTGCCTCAGTCATATTTGACGGGCAGAAAAGCAGTGACGTAAAATAAGACTGCTTTATGAAACATAACGCTTTTTTCTCATGCATGCTTGCAGGGGCTGCGATGATTGGATTGACATGCGGATTTACACCCGAGGATTTTTCTCTTGCCCGTTTAAAGAATTATAAGAGAGAATACAAGTCCGTCAGTATTGGTACCTGCAGTACCAGCAGTACGAAAACCTATGAGGACTACCGGTTGATTACCAGTGTCGGGTCTGCCCAGTATCAGTACATTCACAATCATTGTACGGTGGATGAAGAAACCGGCTTCCTGTTTGATGAAGGAGGATTTATCGGTGCCGCCATGGGATATTCCTTTGGTGAAATCGGTTCCCGATATTATATTGTTCTGGATACAGGAATTATCATTCCTGTCGTTAAGGTAGATGCTAAAGCTGCGGAGCACGCACCAAATGGATGCAGTGCAGGCAGTGATGCCAGTGTCATAGAATTTGTGATTGATACGGATAAGGCGCTGGCGTTCTTTGGCGGAGCCAATGGGCTGGCCTCTTCCGGCAATTTCAATAACTATGAATATTTACAGGGAAATATTGCGGATATTGAAGCAGTCAGTGATGAGCCGATTGAAACCGGAATTATATATACTTCTTCGATTGGAGAAGATCGGTTAAAACGATCCGAAGAGTTTGATCGGGTAAAACTGGTAGAAGGCGGCTTCCGGAGTTAGGAGGCTTTTCTTTTGCCAGTTTCGGACAGAATTATGAAAATGTTATCGCTTTCTTTACATTTTTTCTGAAAATTGATCAGGAAATCGAGCGTTTTATGGATAAATTGTGAAATAAAACACTTATAATATGTACGTTATGCAAGGGGGAAATAAAAAATGAGCCGTGTTTACAACTTCTCTGCCGGCCCTGCTGTACTTCCTGAAGAAGTGCTGAAGCAGTGTGCTGAGGACATGCTGGACTACAAGGGCAGTGGAATGTCCGTAATGGAGATGTCTCACCGTGGAAAAGTCTATGATTCCATTATTAAGGAAGCGGAAAAAGACCTTCGTGAACTGATGGGTATTCCGGATGATTACGCTGTGCTGTTTCTGCAGGGCGGTGCTTCTACGCAGTTTGCGATGATTCCGCTGAATCTGATGAAGAACCATAAGGCTGCTTATATCGTTACAGGTCAATGGGCTAAGAAGGCTGCCGCAGAAGCGAAGAAGTTTGGAGAAGTGGATGTGGTTGCGTCCTCCGCAGATCAGAATTTCTCCTATATTCCGGATGTTTCTGACCTCGATATTCCGGAAGATGCGGACTATGTCTATATCTGTGAAAACAATACGATTTATGGAACAGAGTACTTCGAGCTCCCTAATACCAAGGGTCACATTCTGGTAGCGGATATCTCCAGTAACTTCCTGAGCCGTCCGGTTGATGTGACAAAGTATGGTGTCATTTATGGCGGCGTACAGAAGAATGTCGGTCCGGCTGGTGTGACAATTGTCATTATTCGTAAGGATCTGATTCGTGATGATCTTCCGGAGTCTGTTCCGACGATGTTGAAATACAAGACACATGCGGATGCGGACAGCCTGTACAATACTCCTCCGTGCTGGAATATCTATGTCTGCGGACTCGTATTCAAGTGGCTGAAGGAACAGGGTGGTCTTGAGGCTGTTGCGGTAAAGAACGAAGAAAAGGCAAAGGTTCTCTACGATTTCCTCGATCAGTCCAAGCTGTTCAAGGGCACCGTTCAGGCAAAGGATCGTTCCTTCATGAATGTTCCGTTTGTGACGGGAAGTGATGAACTAGATAAGGAATTTGTTAAGGCCACTGAAGCGGAAGGACTGGTTTCCCTGAAGGGACATCGTTCGGTTGGCGGAATGCGGGCATCCATCTATAACGCAATGCCGAAGGAAGGCGTTGAAAAGCTGGTTGCGTTCATGAAGAAGTTTGAAGAAGAACATGCGGAGGATGTGAACAATGCCTAAGTATGCGTGCTTGAATAACATCGCTGAAGTCGGACTGAAGCGTTTCCATGAAGGATTTGAACCGACAGAGAATATCGAAGAAGCTGCGGGCATCCTCGTGCGTTCCGCAAAAATGCATGACATGGAGTTCAGCGATAATCTGCTTGCCATCGCAAGAGCAGGTGCCGGAGTAAACAATATTCCTCTGGATCGCTGTGCGGAGCAGGGAATTGTCGTATTCAATACACCTGGAGCCAATGCGAATGGTGTAAAGGAACTGGTCTTTGCGGGAATGCTGTTGGCGAGCCGGGATATCGTCGAAGGTATCAACTGGGTTCGTGCCAATAAGGATGATGAACAGATTGCCGCAGCGACAGAAAAGGAAAAGAAGCAGTTTGCCGGAACCGAACTGGAAGGCAAGAAGCTTGGTATCATCGGCCTTGGGGCGATTGGTGTACGAGTTGCCAACTCTGCGGTATACATGGGCATGGACGTTTATGGCTATGACCCGTATGTTTCCGTAGAACATGCATGGCATCTGTCTCGTAAGATTACACATGTGCTGAACGTTGAGGATATCTATCGGGAATGTGATTACATCACCATCCATGTGCCTCTGATGGATCAGACAAAGGAAATGATTAATGCGGAAGCTATCTCTCTGATGAAAGATGGCGTCGTGATCATCAATATGGCCAGAGACAAACTGGTAGATGAAACAGCAGTTCTGGAGGCCCTGGATTCCGGAAAGATCCGCCGCTATGTCAGTGACTTCCCCAATCCGACAGTTGCCGGTCACACCAACTGCATTACCATCCCGCATCTTGGCGCATCTACGGAGGAATCCGAAGACAACTGCGCAAAGATGGCAGTCGATGAACTGCAGGATTATCTGGAGAACGGAAATATCCGCAACTCGGTCAACTATCCCAACTGCGATATGGGCGTCTGCACCAAGGTCAGCCGGATTGGTGTCTTCCATAAGAATGTGAAGAACATGATCGGTGGATTCACTGGAATTCTTGGTGATGCGGGAGTAAATATCTCCGAAATGTCCAATAAGTCCAAAGGCGATGTGGCGTATACCATGTTGGATCTGGACAGCCCGGTCGATCAGACCGTACTTGATCAGCTGAACAGTCTGGAAGGTGTCTTCCGCGTTCGCCTGGTGAAATAAGACATTCAATGAACCGGCTTCGGCCGGTTTTACTTTGGAACCCAATGGTTCTTTGATAACTGGCAATAGGTTTCCTATATGAGTTATTGGTAGTCATTTGAACTATTCTCAAATTAGTAACACATGCATTACTGACCGCAGGGGAGAGTGGTGGTATTGCATCGGAAAGGGGATCTGCACATGTCAGAGAAAAAGAAGAAATATAATGTGACGCTATGGATCGTCATCGGTCTGTTCGCGGGTATTGCGCTGGGACTGGTGCTGCCATCCTGGCTTGTCACACCATTTACCGTCATTTCATCCATCTATATGTCCGCATTGCGGATGATGATTTATCCATTGGTATTCACCAGTCTTGTGGTCGCGATTATCGGAATCGGAAGTATTGCGAAAACCGGAAAGATATCCCTCCATGCGCTCTTATGGTATACCGGCACAACCGCGTTTGCCTCAGGGCTTGGATTGATTCTTCCCCGATTGCTTCATCTTGGGGAGGGCATAACTATTACAGCTACCGGAACCCAGGTAGAAGCCGCAACCTTTACTGGTCTGCTTGATACATTACAGAATCTGATTCCTTCCAATCCGTTTCTGTCCTTTACCGAAGGGAATATGTTACAGGTACTGGTATTTGCGGTCATCATCGGATTATCCTGTCTGTCATTAAAAGAGAAGGCGGAGCCGGTGCGTAATCTCTGTCAGAGTATCTATGATATTTCCATCTTCGTTGTTGGAAAGGTAATGAACTTTACACCGCTTGGTGTGTTCACAACGATTGCGTTAGTTATTCACGCCAACGGCACTGCCACAATGATTCAGTTAGCGCAGGTCATGATCGCAATGTATGTGGTATTTGTGCTGTATGCGGTGCTGGTCTATGGCGGAATGGTGAAGTTCCTTGGAAAGTACAATCCGATCAAATTCTTCAAGGATGTGGCTCCGGCAGCGCTTCATGCGTTTGGAACCTGCTCCTCCAATGCGACACTGCCGATTTCCATGCAGTGCGCGACGGAAAATATCGGCATTCCAAAGGAAATTGTGTCATTGACACTTCCCCTTGGCGCAACGATTAATATGGATGCGGTGTCCATTGTCATGTCCTTCATGATTACCTTCTTCGCCTCTGCCCTTGGCATCCCGGTATCCATCGGAACGATGGCGACCGTTCTTGCGGCGAATGTACTGTTAAGTATCGGTACCCCTGGTGTTCCAGGCGGAGCGATTGCGGCATTTGCGGCCCTGGCTCCCCTTGCCGGACTTCCATTGGAACAGATTCTTGGAGTTTATATTTCCGTCAATACACTGGCTGATATGGGCGCAACCTGTGTCAATGTGCTCGGTGATCTTGCCTGCTCTACCGTATTGAAACAGACCCTCAGCACTAATAGATAACAAAACACATCACACAGGGTCTAAGATTTGAATTGAATCTGACTTACAAGACGTAATCCCACTTGTACCCATAGATTATTTACCGGGGCAGGGGATTACGTTTTCTGTTGAAGCCACGTAACATCACATACCTCTTACAACGGAGAAAAACGAATGGTGATACAATGATGTCGTTGTTTTAGACAAGGAACTGTGAGAACTCATGCTTGATGTGACATTGCTTGGATGCGGAGGAACGATGCCGCTGCCGAATCGGTGGCTGACATCACTCCATGTCCTGTACAACGGAAGAGGAATTCTGATTGACTGCGGCGAAGGCACCCAGATTGCCATGAAGGAAACCGGTGTCAGCGCACATACGATCGATCTGATTCTTTTAACGCACTTTCATGGGGACCATGTGATGGGGCTTCCGGGAATTCTGATGTCGATGGGAATGTCCGGGCGAACTGAGCCGGTGACGATTGTTGGACCGAAGAATCTTCATAAAGTTGTTCCGAATCTCTGTGTCTGTGCAGGGATCCCGTTTGAAGTGCGGATGGTGGAACTGGAGGAAGCAGATTACCGCTTTGATTTCAGTGAAGGAAGTCTCCTTCATATTCACGCATTCGCCGCTTCGCACAGTGTTCCGACCTACGGTTACTCCCTGGAGCTGGAACGCCTGCGTAAATTTGATCCGGAAAGGGCAACTTCCAACAATATTCCTGTAAAGTACTGGGGTCGCCTGCAACGAAATGAAACCGTAAAGGATGATCGTACGGTATATACACCAGATATGGTGCTTGGGGAAAAACGGAAGGGAATCAAGGTTACCTATGTGACAGATACTCGGCCGAATGAGCGGATCCGGTTATCCTCCCGCCACTCTGATCTGCTGGTTCTTGAAGGAATGTATGGAGATGATGAACGTCTTGAGGCCGCAAAGGTCAAGAGACATATGATTTTTTCGGAAGCCGCAGAAATCGCTTCCGAAGGACATTCGAAGGAACTCTGGCTGACGCATTTCAGTCCTTCAGAAACTCATCCTGAACAGTATCTTGACGCCACAAGGAAGATCTTCGAACATACCGTGTGTGGAAAAACCGGGCTTCATCGAACGTTAAACTATACCGATGAGCCTTATATTGAAGAACCACAGGAAATTCCTTCTCCTAAGGCTGTGCCATCGATTGAACCGGTTCATGAATCGGAAGATGATGGCAGTCGGGTGGAATTGATTGAAGAGTGGTAAACAAATAAAAACCATTCCAGCTGATCATGAGAATAGTGGGTGATCACAGAGAATGGTTTTCTTTTGGCTCTTACTCGAATTCCATCTCTACTTTATAGAGTGGTGATACCGCTGATACTAACGGCTGGAAGATTTCCCAGGTCTTTAATATGGCAAAGCGATCTGCCTCCTCATAAAGATCCGGACTGTCAAGGCGTTCCTTCATCGCCTCATAGACGGAGGTTTCAAGTCGATTGGTTTCTTCAGCGGTCAGGGATATATCGCCAAATGCGAGTAATCCTTTTTCCGTATCTTCAAACTGGGTTTTGGAAAGCTCGGTGTTGACATACTGAAGTATCGCATGGGGAATCCGAATAGTAACCACATGTTGGGATTCATCCACAGAAATATGATCTTCATCCATATGGGAGAGATCCACCGTATAGACACCTGTCCCAAAGTAGGTCAGCTCCTGCATTTTAGAGAAAATGGCGAGATTCCCAAGGCCTGCCCGGGTAATAGTAGTGTTGATGGATAATGGCTGCTCCATGACAATCAGTTCCTGGTGTTCGCTGGCTGCCCCAAGCACTGCGTTCTGGAAATCAGCGGCCGTATAACCAAGAATTCCGTTATTTTCAAGTGTCAGATCTGCTTCCTCTACCGAGGCGATGGGCTCACTTGGAGCTGGGGCAGGGGATGCGGTTGGCACAAACAGGAAATAGACCAGTAATCCTCCTGCGATTAGACCACAAAGCAGCCCTTTCAGAAATCCGGACCGGCTGTTTTTGCC
This sequence comes from Solobacterium sp., assembly GCA_017469355.1. Lineage (GTDB taxonomy): Bacteria > Bacillota_I > Bacilli_A > Erysipelotrichales > Erysipelotrichaceae > Bulleidia. The sequence goes on from JAFUGM010000027.1 coordinate 14,058, forward strand.
GGTGTTAGACAGAGCCGTACCTGCTAAGGCTAAGCCAGAAGATAACAACGCTTCCTTCTGTGCCTTGTCTGCAGCTTCCTTTTTCGCGGTTGCTTCCGCTTCTTTTGCCTTATGTTCTTCTTCTCTGGCTTTCTGCTCTTCCAGTTTCTTCTGGCGCTCCAGTTCCTCTTTTCGAGCCTGTTCTTCTGCTTCGGCAGCTTTCAATGCTGCTTCCTGTTGTTTCTTTTCAATCGCGGCGGCTTCGGTTTCCCGTTTCTTTGTCGCTTCATTTTCAACCAGATCCGCTTTTGTGCGGATCTCTACAGAACTTTTTTTCTCAGCCATAACAGAAGTCCTTTCCGAAGAGTTCTTCTATAAATAAGGATAATGGGAATTCTGATATAATGTCTAGGCATTCAGGAACGTGAACTAATGGAAAAGACGCCTTATTCCCCAATGATGATGCAGTATCTGAAGGTGAAGGAACAGTATCCCGACACCTTGCTTTTTTATCGGATTGGGGATTTTTATGAAATGTTTTTTGAGGATGCCAAAACCGCAAGCAGGGAACTGGACCTTGTGCTTACTGGCAAGAATGCCGGTGCCGCAGAGCGGGTCCCGATGTGTGGCGTACCGCATCATGCGGTAACCTCCTATGTGCAGCGGCTGGTACAGCGTGGATATAAAATCGCGATTGTCGAGCAGCTCCAGGATCCAAGCGAAGCCAAAGGAATTGTAGAGCGGGATGTCATCCGGGTAATTACCCCGGGCACTGTGATGGAAGAGATCACCGACGAGAAGGAGTCGGTCAGTCTATGCGCGATTGAGGACTTCCGATATGGATATACGCTTTCCATGGCTGAAGTCAGCACGGGTGAATCTGTGCTCTGTGATACCGCACATTCGATTCCGGTTCTGGCACAGAATCTGTTACGGAATAATGTTCGGGAAGTGGTTGTGTCTTCCTCTTTTGACTCTGCGGTAATCAAGCGGTTACGGGAAATGAATATTGTCATCTCCTATTGCGAAGAAACCGCAGTCAAACCGGAGTACAGCCCATTATGTACCAATCTGAAAAAGGATTATCAGCTTCTGGCATTTGGACGGATGCTGAATTATCTGGAAGCTACCCAGAAACATACGCTGGGGCATCTTTCCACTGTACGGATTGAGAGTGAGTCGGAAGTGTTATATATGGATTTTTCCACCATTCGCAATCTGGAACTGATTGAACCGCTTCATAAGGAGAATAAGGGAGAATCGCTCTGGAACTTTCTCGATGTATGCAAAAGTGCGATGGGCTCCAGACTGTTAAAAAAGTGGATTGAAAAGCCGTTAGTAAAACAGAAGGAAATCGAAGCTCGCTATGACCGCCTGGAAACTTTGCGGAATGATTTCCTTGGACGAAAGAACCTCCGTGAACATCTTGGCGGAATCTATGATCTTCAGCGCCTGATTGGCCGCTGTGCGATGAACAGTGCCAATCCACAGGATCTGTTGCGGCTTTCCAAAACATTGAATGAAGTTCCTTCCATTCTTTCCTGTCTGGATGAAACTGCCTTTGGGGAGTATCGTTCCCTGGATCCGTTAGACGATCTGCGGGTGAAACTGGATGGGGCGTTTAATGATAATCCACCTTCATCGCTTTCCGATGGGGGTGCGTTTAAGGATGGATATTCCGCAGAACTTGATGCCGCAAGGGAAATCCAGCGCAATGGACGGCAGTTCATCTCTTCGCTTGAAGCGGCGGAGCGGGAACGCACCGGAATCAAGACACTGCGCATCGGATATAACAAGGTCTTCGGGTATTATATTGAAATCTCCAAGGCGGCTGCGGCTCAGGTAAAAGAAGAATGGGGCTATGTACGCCGTCAGACACTCGTGAATAATGAGCGCTTCATTTCTCCTGAACTGAAGGAAAAGGAAGAACAGATTCTTCATGCGGAAGAAAACGCAATTCGAATCGAAAAGCAACTGTTTGCGGGACTGTTGGGGGCGATACGGGAGCGGCTTGCGAAGCTGCAGCGTCTGTCGCTGGCACTTGCGGAACTGGATTGTTATGCGGCGCTTGCGGAAGTGAGTTCTTCCTATGGCTATGTGCGTCCGGAGTTTACGGATGATGAGTTTGTGATTGAACAGGGAAAACATCCGATTCTGAGTGAGCGGATGAAGAAAACCCGTTATATTGCCAATCATCTGAGAATGGATAAAAATGAATCCATTCTTCTGATCACCGGTCCCAATATGGGCGGTAAGTCTACCTATATGCGTCAGACCGCATTGATTGTCATCCTGGCCCAGATCGGATGTTATGTCCCCGCAAAGAGTGTGAAAATGCCGGTCTTCGATCGGATCTTTACCCGTATCGGTGCCAGTGATGATATTCTTTCTGGCCAGTCTACCTTCATGGTGGAGATGTCTGAGGCCAATCAGGCATTGCAGAATGCGACCGCATCTTCCCTGATTCTGTTTGATGAGATCGGAAGAGGAACCTCTACCTATGATGGTATGGCATTGGCACAGGCGATGATTGAATATATCGCTGCCTGTGTTCATGCGAAAACACTGTTCAGTACCCACTATCATGAACTGACTTCTCTGACCGATTCCATCGGTTGTGTCAGAAATGTTCATGTGGCGGTAAAGGAAGAAGATGAGCGTGTTATCTTCCTGTATAAGGTAAAGGATGGCCGGGCCGACCGGTCTTATGGTGTTAATGTGGCGCGGCTTGCGGGGCTTCCTGAGGCGGTCATTGACCGGGCAAAAGGACTTCAGAAAGAGCTGGAGTCAAGAAAACGGGTGGTCCAGCAGAGCTATCAGCTGGTAGAGATGGAAAAAGAGGATCCGGTAGCCAAATCCATTCTGGAGAAGCTTCGGAGCGTAAGTGCAGATGACCTTTCGCCAAGAGAAGCCTGGGGAATGTTGTCGGATCTTTCGGAAGAAGCCCGTGGAAACAAACAGGAGGAATCATAATGGAACTGGATAAGATGATTATTCGTGGTGCCCGCGAAAACAATCTTAAAAACATATCACTTGAAGTGCCTCGAAATAAGATGGTGGTCATGACTGGCCTTTCCGGATCCGGAAAGACAAGTCTTGCGTTCGATACGATTTACGCTGAGGGACAGCGGCGTTATGTGGAGTCACTCAGTGCTTATGCACGCATGTTTCTTGGCGGCGTGGACAAACCGGATGTGGAACAGATTGAAGGGCTGTCTCCGGCGATTTCAATCGATCAGAAAACCACGTCCAATAACCCCCGTTCCACGGTAGGAACCGTAACGGAAATCTACGATTACCTGCGTCTGCTTTACGCAAGATGCGGTGTTCCTTATTGTCCTACTCATGATATTCCGATTACTGGACAGGATATTTCAGAAATGGTATCCCAGATCATGAGTCTGGAGGATGGTACCCGACTCACTGTTATGGCACCGATTATCCGCAATAAAAAGGGAACCTTCAAAGATCAGTTTTCCCGTTTAATCAAGGACGGATATGTGCGTGTCCGGGTCGATGGCGAAGTGAAAATGCTGGAAGATGACATCGAACTGGAAAAGAACAAGCGTCATAACATCGATGTGGTTGTGGACCGCATTGTGAAAAAGGAAGAAGCCAGAAGCCGGATTCATGACTCTTTGGAAACGGCTTTGAATCTGGCCTCAGGGATGGCAGTTGTACTGGAAGGTGAACATGAAGAACTCTTTTCCAGCAACTACGCATGCCGGATCTGCGGATTCTCCGTACCGAAACTGGAACCGCGCCTGTTTTCGTTCAACGCGCCGCTTGGGGCGTGTGAAACATGTAAGGGACTCGGGTTTACAGAGGAAGTGGATGTGGACCTTCTGATCCCCGATAAGAATCTTACGATCCGGGAAGGGGCGATTCGCTTCTATAAGAATATCGTGGATACGGAAAACATCGAATGGCAGACATTTGAAACCCTGCTCAATGCCTATAAGATCAGTCTTGATGTGCCAGTGAAGAAACTGACTAAAAAGCAGATGGAAATTATTCTTCATGGTTCGGATCGTCCGATTTCTTATCGGATTACCAGCTCTGGCGGAAATACCTATCTGCGCAATGACTATATTGAAGGTGTCAAGGATCTGATTGAACGCCGTTATGTGGAGACCAGTTCCGCTATGACCAAAGACTGGTATCACTCCTTTATGGTGGAAAGTACCTGCCCAACCTGCCAGGGAAAGCGTCTGAATGAACAGGCACTGTCTGTCCGGGTAGGAGACCGCAGTATTATCGGGTTTACCGAACAGTCGGTGGTACAGGCTATTGACTGGATGGAGCACGTAGAACTGACAGAGAATCAGGCAAAGATCGCTGATCAGGTACTTAAGGAAATCGGCAGCCGTCTGAAGTTCCTCAAGGATGTCGGTCTGGATTATCTGACACTGGATCGGCTTGCGGGAACACTGAGTGGTGGTGAGGCACAGCGGATTCGTCTTGCGACACAGATTGGATCACGGCTTTCTGGCGTCTTATACGTGCTTGATGAACCGAGTATTGGTCTCCATCAGCGGGACAATGCCCGTCTGATTCAGACCCTGAAAAATATGCGGGATCTGGGTAATTCATTAATCGTTGTCGAACATGATGAAGAGACCATGTTAAGTGCAGACTGGATTGTGGATATCGGTCCGGGCGCAGGAATTCATGGCGGAGAAGTCATCTTCAACGGAACTCCGCAGGAGATTTTGAACTCCAGGGAATCCATTACCGGGCAGTATCTTTCTGGCAAGCTCCGTATCGATGTGCCGGAACAGCGCCGCAAGGGAAACGGGAAGTCTGTTGAACTGATTGGGGCGGCTGAACATAACCTGAAACATATTAATGTGAAGTTCCCGTTAGGTAAGTTTATTGCGGTTACCGGAGTATCCGGAAGCGGAAAGTCTACACTGGTCAACGAATGTTTCATGAAGGCGGTGCAGCAGAATCTGGGCTATACAAGAATTCATCCAGGTAAATTTGATAAGGTCAAAGGACTTTCCAATATCGATAAGCTGGTTCAGATTGACCAGAATCCGATTGGAAGAACGCCGCGTTCCAACCCGGCAACCTATACTTCGGTCTTCGATGATATCCGGGCTGTCTTTGCGAATACTCCTGAGGCAAGACTTCGCGGCTATGACAAAGGACGGTTCTCCTTCAATGTAAAAGGAGGCCGGTGCGAAGCGTGCTGGGGAGATGGTGTGAAGGTGATCTCGATGAACTTCCTTCCCGATGTCTATGTGCCTTGCGAAGTGTGCCATGGAAAACGCTATAACGAAGAAACCCTGCAGTGTACCTTCAAGGGAAAGAATATTTACGACGTACTTGAGATGACGATCGAAGAAGCGCTGGAACTGTTTGCGAATCAGCCCAAAATCCGCAATAAGCTTCAGACACTCTGTGATGTGGGACTTGGCTATCTGAAGCTTGGACAGTCTTCCACGACGCTTTCCGGTGGGGAGGCGCAGCGGGTGAAGCTTGCCTCAGAACTGCAGAAGAAAGCGACTGGAAAAACCGTATATATCCTTGATGAGCCAACGACCGGTCTCCATACCGATGATGTCAAACGCTTAATCACAGTGTTGGAACGCATCGTGGATACCGGAAATACCGTGATCGTCATCGAACACAACCTCGACGTGATTAAATCCGCAGACTGGGTGATTGACTTAGGCCCGGAAGGCGGAGACAATGGGGGAACCATAATCGCTCAGGGAACACCAGAACAGGTTGCGGAATGTGAGAATTCCTGGACGGGGCAGTACCTGAAAAAGGCACTCTCCTGGACAAAAGAAAAGGCGGTGAAACACTCTCGATGATCATTACGTGGATTACAATCGCAGTATGTGTCGTTTGCAGTATTGTGATGAATCGAAGCCCGTATCCTCTGGATCAGGCAGTGAAATTCGGTGCTTTGCTCCCGCTTCGTGTGAAGCGCGGGGAATACTGGCGGCTGATTACAGCAGGATTTCTTCATCTTCAGGTAGGTCATCTGTTGATGAACATGTATTCCCTCTATAACCTTGGTGATCTGGAGTATGTCTTTGGATCGCTGCGGTATGCGGTGATTCTGCTTGTCTCAGTGATCGGCGGGAATGTACTTGCGACCTGGCTCTCCCGGGATGACCGTACGGTATCTCTCGGTATTTCCGGAGGTCTGTATGGGCTGCTTGCGGCATATATGGTGCTGTTATTCAAACTCGGGTTATTAAACAGTCCCTCCATTCGGGGTTCTTTGATTCGAACGCTGATTGTGAACCTGCTCATCAATCTCATGCCAAATGTGTCACGCCAGGCTCATGCGGGAGGGTTTATCGCGGGGTTTGTGCTGGCGATGTTAATGATATAAAATGCGCTAAAGAGGACAACAGCCATGGAAGATGATCAGAACAAAGTAATGATCCAGGAGATCGTGGATTTTTTCTCCCTGGAACAGCTGACCGGAAATGAGGAATCTTTGAACCGCTGGGTAGTTATTCCGGATGTCAACCGTCCGGGATTTGAGCTTTCCGGCTATTTCAAGCCGACCGAACCTCGGCGTGTGGTTATCATCGGAAATAAGGAAATTGAGTATATTGGTCATCTCAGTGAATCGGAACAGCGGGAGCGTTTCCCTCTGATTACCGATGGTGTTACACCGATGATGATCATCACAAAGAATAATGAAATACCTCCGGTTCTGAAGGATGTGGCGATTGAACGAAACTTCCCGATTTTCAGAACTAAGAGTGACACCTATCGAATGATGGTTGACCTCATTACTTTTCTCGATGAACGTCTGGCGCCGGAAGAAACATTATCGGGTGACCTGATGGTCATTTATGGCAAAGGGGTGCTGATTACCGGAGAAAGCGGAATGGGAAAATCCGAAGTTGCGATGGAACTGGTGCGGGATGGTCAGGTGCTGGTAGCCGATGACCGCGTGGACGTGCAGAAGATTCATAACAGTCTGTATGGCCATGCGCCGGATCTGTTGCGGGGAATGCTGGAGATTCGTGGTATCGGTATTATCGACGTGGAACGTATTTTCGGTGCGAACAATCTGGTATCGTCTCACAGTATTGAACTGGTGATTAACCTCGTGCGTTATGACGCAAGTGAAGAGTATGAACGAATCGGGGATGAAATGACTTCCTATACAAAGATCATGGGGGTCAGTATTCCGGCGATGTCGCTGCCGGTGAGTCCAGGACGTTCCATGTGCGCATTGATTGAAACAGCGGTGTCCAACTTCATCCTGAAACAGGAAGGATATAACAGTACAGAGGAGTTCAAGGAACGCCTCCATGCGGAGCTTATGAAAAAGAGCAGGGAGAATATGCGATGAGTGAAGTGATTGGTGCTGTGTTTGATTTTGATGGAACTCTCATGGATACCGAACCGGCAATCATGAAGAGTTTCGAACATGTCTTTGGCATTTATCGGACAGTGGAAGAGTTTACTCCTGAGCGCAGAATTCAGGTGCTGGGGCCATCTCTTGATACGATGATGGCAGAGTTTTTCCCTGAAAAGGATCCGTGGGAATGCGTGAATGAATACCGCAAGTACCAGCGTGAACATCTCCGGGATCTGATTTCTCCGATGCCAGGAGCCATGGAGATGCTGGGAGAGCTGGATCGGGCAGGGATTCCCTGTTCTGTCGTCAGCACCCGTTACTATCAGTCATTAATTGAGTTGATGGAACGCAGTCATATGAATCAGTATATGAAGGTGGTGCTTGGGAATGACTCCGTCACAAAAGGAAAGCCGGATCCGGAAGGAATTCTGATCGCAAAGGAACAGATGAAGGCAGATCGGGTATTCTATATCGGAGACAGTGTGATGGATGTGCAGGCCGGAAAGAATGCCGGTGCAGTTACCATCGCATTTCCTTCCAATGAAGGGAAGCGGGCAGAACTGATCGCTGCACAGCCGGATTATGTGGTGGAACATCTGACGGAAGTCCCATCATTGATTCTGGGGAAGTGAAAGGATCGGGAGTATGAGTAATTCTCGTATTGTGGAATATCAGTGTCCGTATTGCGGAACGAAGTTTGAAACAGAAATCTATGACAGCGTTACAGCGGATGAAGATGAAGATCTTCGGGACCGGTGTGTCAGCGGAGATCTGTTTCGTACCTCCTGCCCGCATTGTAAACAGGACTTCATGATTCAATTTCCATTAGTCTATATCGATCGTCGGAACCGGTTTGTGCTGTGGCTGAGTGAGACGGAACCGGGAGAAGAGCTGGTTCGTCAGATTGCCGGACCATTGGCTCCGGCTGGTTATACCCTGCGGCGTACGCCTACCTTGAAGGAATTTACGGAGAAGATTCAGATTTTTGAAGATGGTGCGGATGATCGGGCAGTGGAACTTGCCAAATATGATTCTCTGATTGAGTTTATTGATAATAAGAAGGGGACTGCGGAAGATGTAACCTCGATTGATTATCAGAAAACAGAAAACGGAGTGATGAAAATCAATGTTCGTACTGGAGATAAAGGAATGTCGTTCCTGATTCCGGTTTCAATGTTGGAAGAGGAAATGGAACAAAATCCGGAACGCTATCGGGTAGACGATGCGTCATTCCCGGTCATTAATGCGGAATGGATGATTCAGCTGTTTGAATCACTGGAAGCGGAAGGGATGTTGAGCTAGCCATGTATTGCGCATGGCTTTTTTTGAATTGTTGAGTAATCTCGGGAAAGTTTACGTCACAAATAGAGTAGAATAAGAACTGGAGAAACCAATGTATACCAGAGAGAAACTCAGTGAGTATTCCTATTTCAAACGTGTTCTGGAAGGCAGACGGATTTCAGATCTTCTGGATCCATTGACCGGTCTGATTACCAGATCACATATTATCGGGTTTGTGCAGTCCCTGATTGAAGAGGGGCGCCCTTTTACCTTTGGAATCATCGATCTGGATAACTTTAAATATATTAATGATACCTATGGCCATACTGCTGGAGATGGAATTCTGACTTCGCTTTCAAAAGAACTCATTTCCTATCTTTCAGATTATGGCGTAGCGGGACGATTCGGCGGTGATGAATTCCTGTTTGTTAATCTCCGGGATCAGGAGTACGCGGACAAGAAGGCATTCTGTCATGGAATGTATTTCAACAATACGGTTCTTCGCAGAACCTATAATCTCGGGGCGGTGGAACTGTTTGTCACAGCGACAACAGGACTTGCGACCTATCCGATCAATGCGACAACCTATGAGGAATTGTTTCTGATGGTCGACAAGGCGTTGTATCGTGGAAAAAGCAAGGGCCGCAACTGCTATATCATCTATCTTCCGGAGAAACATAAGGATATTGAAATCAAGCGTCTGAAGCGGAACAGTATCTATACGATTTTCCGTAACTTTATAGAACATTTCGACTCTGCTAGAAACCTGAATGAGAAACTGACATCCGTATACGAAGGACTGAAAGAAGACCTGAATATCACCAATATGTATTTTGCGAATGAGCATCAGGTAATGAAGAGCGTTCTGGATCATCAGGTGGTCGGAACACTGTCTGATATATCCAATCTCATGAAGGAACCGGTATATTCAACGAATAACCTGGAGGATATTCGTGAGATCAGCCCGGTGCTGTATTCCGTGTTCCGCGATCATGAAGTGGAGTCCTTCATCATTGCCAAAGTAGGTGCGGAATCGCAGAATCTCGGCTATCTGATCTGTGCAGAGCCTCATACCCTGCGGATCTGGCAGGAAGAGGAGTATGCGATCATGTTTTCTATGGCCCGCCTCTTTGCGGGATATATGTTGCGGTCAGGTGAGCAGTTTGATTGAGCTGTGCTGTGATATCACGCAATCCAGTTATATCAATTAAATTCGATAACTGAAATCAACCCCTAATTTAATGAAATTTAAGCCTCTTCCTGAATATCGAAATAGGCGTTATGAAAACACAGGCTTTTGGATTCCTGTTTAAGAAAA
>JAFUGM010000028.1 GCA_017469355.1 Solobacterium sp.
AGGTCAACGCTCTTCCATGTAATGTGAATCTGAGTGAATTCTATCTTCTTGTGAAGAAGATCCTGGACCGTCCGGAGATGGCGGTATCCAATGAGTTGTTAAGGCTGGGAATTCTGCTGGAATTTCTGGCACTTGCGATAGAGTCGAATGACAAAGCCAGCTCTGGAACACAGAAGACAAGGGAACTGTCTGCGGATGCGTATGTGGAATATGCAGTGACGTATATTCTGGGAAACTACGCTACTGCTAAAATCAGTGACCTTGCCAGATACATCGGTATCAACCGGAGTTATCTGACCCACCTGTTCAAGGAGAAGAAGGGCGTCTCTCCGCAGGAATATCTCATGCAGTGCAGAATTGAACGTGCGTGCTATCTGCTCCGCGCAACCAACGCTCCGATACAGGACATTTCTCAAAGTGTCGGATATGACAATCCGCTGACCTTTTCTAAAATCTTTAAGCTACGCTGCGGAGTCAGTCCGAGTGAGTATCGGAAACAGAACAAAACCATAAACAGAAAAGAAAAGGAAATCGTAATATGAACATCAGCTACGATAAAGAAAACAGGCTCTTCTCAATCAGGACTGCCTCGAGCCTTTATCAGATCCAGGTTGATCAGCTTGGATATCTCAGACACGTCTATTACGGAAAGGATCTGGGAGAAGAAAACCTGACCTATATCAATCATTCTTACGACATCGGATTCTCTGGGAATCCCTATGAATGGCGTGTGGAGCGAATCGATTCTCCAGATGTCATCCCACAGGAATATCCATCGTATGGCAGCGGCGATTATCGGATTACTGCCGCATATGTACGCAATCAGGACGGAAGCCGCTGTGCCCAATTCCGCTATAGTTGTCACGAGATTACCAAAGGGAAATACACATTGAACGGACTCCCTGCGTCCTATGATGAAGATGATGATTGTGAAACACTGACCATTCATCTGGAAGATTCGGTCAGCGGACTGACCCTGTTGTTGTATTACGGGGTGTTCGCAAAGCGGAATATCATCACACGAGCCGCAGAGTTTAAAAATACAGGAACAACCCCAGTCACCTTGGAACAGGCGGGCTCTGCCTGTCTGGATCTTCCCTATGGGAACTGGGACCTCATTCATTTTCATGGACGGCATCTTCTGGAGAGACAGCCGGAACGGATTGCGGTTCCTCACCTGGTGACAGATATCGGATCCAACCGTGGAATGTCTTCTCATCAACATAATCCGTTTGTGATTCTGGCGGATCATGAAGCCACGGAAGACCGTGGAAACTGTTATGGGATGATGTTCATGTATTCCGGAAGCTTTCTTGCGCAGGTGGAACGGGATCAGACAGATGCGGTGCGCGTTGTGATGGGGATTCATCCATCCGATTTCTGCTGGACATTGAATCAGTCAGAGACATTCGTGACGCCGGAAGTCATTCTGACCTGGGCAGAGGGGTTAACTGCATTAAGCCATAACTACCATGACTTTATCCGACAGAATGTGACACGCGGCGACTATCAGTTCTCTCACCGTCCGGTTCTGATCAACAGCTGGGAAGCCAACTACTTTGATATAGAAAAAGACCGGGTCATGAGGCTGGCAGAAGAAGCAGCTGCGCTTGGCATTGAAATGTTTGTATTGGATGATGGCTGGTTCAAGGGACGCAATGACGATAACGCAGGCCTTGGGGACTGGTTTGAAAATACAGAAAAACTTCCGGAAGGACTTGGGCCATTGATTCAGGGTATTAATCAAGCGGGGCTGAAGTTTGGGATCTGGATTGAACCGGAGATGGTCAATGAAGATTCAGACCTCTATCGTGCTCATCCTGACTGGGCATTTACGATTCCGGGAAGAGATCCGATTATGGGTAGAAATCAGCTTGTACTGGATATGTCCAGAAGTGAAGTGGTGGAGTATCTTTACCGCGTTCTGTTTAATCTTCTGAATGATCACCCGATCGATTACATCAAATGGGATATGAACCGATGCCTTGGCAATGTATATTCTCACGGGCTTCCTGCAGATCGTCAGGGAGAGGTCATGCATCGATATGTGCTTGGTGTGTATGAATTGATCGACCGCCTTGAGACCGCATTCCCGCATGTGTTGTTTGAAGGCTGTGCAGGAGGCGGCGGACGGTTTGACGCCGGCATGCTTTACTACACACCGCAGATCTGGTGCTCCGATGATACGGACCCGTTAGAGCGGATTCTGATTCAAAACGGCACGTCCTATGGCTACCCGCCCAGTACGATGGGTGCGCATGTCTCGGCTTCGCCAAATCATCAGACCGGTCGTTCTACGCTGATGCGTACAAGAGCGATTACCGCAATGAGCGGCGCCTTTGGGTATGAACTAGATCTTGAGACACTCACCGAAGATGAGAAGAATGAAATCCGTGCGGATATTATTCAATATCATGCGGATGAAGAGGTTCTGTTAAACGGACGGTTCTATCGTCTGGAGGATGTAAGATCAGGCAACTATGCCGCATGGATGTCCGTCAGTGAGGATCGCTCTTCTGCGATTGTAAGTCTTGTGATGAAGGACATTCAGTTATGCCCGCAGTTTGTCCACATTTCTCTGAAAGGGCTGGATGAACAGGCACAGTACTACATTCGGGAAGATGATGCATTTCATTCTGGCGCAGCGTTAATGCATGCGGGATATACATTTCAGCTTCTGATGGGAGATTACCGTGCGGTACAACTTCATCTGACGAGAAAATAAGGAAGAATCATGGCTTCAATCAGTGATTGGTGGAAGGAAGAAAAGGGAAAACTTAAGACGATGACTGCCTCACAGGCAGTACAGTATATCGTTTCATATTACTGGATTCCGATTGTTGGAATCACAGCTGCGGTTTTTCTTGCGGTGTTTTTGATTTGCCATATTCGGGCAGGGGAACCACAATATGCCCTGTATGGGATCTTCGCCAATACACTGGAGGATGGAGGGACTGATTCACAGCTGTATCGTGAATTCACTGCATATGCCAAGATCGATTCTCCATATCCGGTAGAGTTTGACTCACAGATTTACCTGAATCAATCCAGCTATGCCTCAGGATCAGATCACTACTTTGCGACGTTTCTGGTACTAGCGGAAACTGGCGCACTGGATTTTATCACCATGACACCGGATGATCTGTGTGAACTTGCGCAAAGCGGACGACTCATGAATCTGAATGATCCGAATTGCGCTGAGATTGCGGAGCGCTATCACGATCGATGGATTTTTGCGGAAGTGACAGATGAAGATGGTGTACTTCAGTCCATTCCGATTGGCTTTGACATCAGTGACAGTGCGCTGGTGGAGACCTATGGACTGTATCGTGAGGAGTGCGCGCTGGGTCTTGGACTGTATTCCTCCAAAACAGATACGGTCATGAAGTTCATGGACTTTGTGCTGGAAGGGAGAGATTGAGATGAACCAGTTTCTAAGTGGAATTTTCGGCAATGACTCTGCCTTCGGAAAACTCATGACACGCATTGGGATTATCATTGGCGCAAATCTCATGTTTGTTATATTCAGTATTCCTGTAATTACCATTGGGGCCTCGCTTACCGGATTGTATACTGTGATGTTTAAGACTCTGCGGGGAGAAGGGGTATTGAATCCATTTAAGGTATTTCTTCAGGGGTTCAAGACCAATTTCAAACAGGCAACGCTTTGCTGGGTCGCACTGCTTGTGATAGCAGCGATCGGATATGCGGATCTGAAAATCTGTGCCGCAGCACCGGGAATCATCGCGAATATCCGTTATGTGATTTATGCGGTGGCAGTCGCACTGCTGATTGGGGCAATCTATCTGTTTCCGGTCATGTCAGCGTTTGATAACAAACTGCTGTTTCTGTTCCGCACCGGGTATTACTTTGCGTTGCGAACCCCTTTGAAACTGATCGCGATCGTTCTGCTTCATGTGGTACCTCTTGCGATTACGTATCTGGATCAGAGTTTTCAGCCATTGTATGTATTCCTCTGGTTCTTCATTGGGTTTGGGGCGATAGCGATGGCTTCCGCATCATTACTGCTTCCAGAGTTTCGGCCGTTCCTGCCACTGTTAGATCAGTATGGAGAGTTTGTCCTGGATGAACATGGCAATCAGATCAAGGCTGGTGACAGCGTAGTACAGGTTGGCGGTAAGGAAGAAAAAAGTGAGAAGGAAATTCTCGATGAAATGAAGCGTCTTGATATGTGAGATAGCAAACCAAAGTAAAACGGGCAGTGCCCGTTTTCATGAGGAAACATCATTCTGTCGGTGTATAGGTGGTTTCGCGCTCAATCAGATGCGTACCGATTGTGATCCGCTCTGGAACATCTTCTTCTCCGCGAATCAGTCGTAACAGAACATCTGAAGCACGCTCTGCCATTTCGTGAGGATCTCTGGCCAGCGTGGAAAGCGCAGGTGTGCAGAGAGAAGATTGAATCTGGTTGTCAAACCCGACCACTGCCACATCTTCCGGAATCCGAAGGTTTAACCGCTTCAGCGCAGTCATGGCTCCGATCGCCTGATTGTCGCTGGTACAGATGATCGCGTCTACCGGATTTCCTCTGGAGATATAATCCAGTACTCCAACCTCTGCCTGTTCCAGCGATTCCCCTTTTGGCAGCTGAATAATGGTGTCTGGCCCGCAGGGAAGCAGTTTTTCCTGCATGGCCCGTACATAGCCGTGGCTTCTGGAAGTAGGAACATAGGAGGCCAGATAACTGGAAATAAAGATGATGTGTCGGTGTCCGCGCTGAATCATCAGTCTCGTGACGTTATATATACCTTCTTCCGCATCTGAATCCACAATATGATACTGCTTTGTATTAACGGGGGTTCTATCAATTAATACCACAGGAATATCCCGGCTAAGCAGGCTGCTGTCCAGCATTTTCTGGGCAGAGATGCACATAATCCCATCGACCTGTAAGGAATCGAGTTTGTGAAAATACCGGATTTCCTTTTCTGGATCGTTCTCTGTAGTACAGATGAGGAGGGAATAATCCTGCTCATCAAACATATGTTCTGCCTCAACCGCAATCGCAGAAAAGAAATTATTTTTAAGATTGGGAAGAATCAGTCCCACCATTTTGGAAGAAGCAGATTTCAGGCTCTTTGCGGCACGGTTGGTCTGAAATCCATATTGACTGATTATACGATTAACCTTTTCCTCTGTTTCCTTGGAATAACGCCCTTTTTTATTCATCACATGAGAAACTGTGGCGGCGCTTACTCCTGACAGCCGTGCGATATCTTTGATGGAAAGGGTTCTTTTTTTATCCATGACTACATTATATACAAAGTGAAATTGATGAGGCAATGAATTCGCATATTAGATAAAACGATTAATCTTTTTCAAAAAAGTTTTAAAAATCTGTTGACAAAGCCATAATACGCAATTATATTGGCATTGTGATTAAACGATTAACCAATAACCGCGGCCGGGTGATTGGCAGATCGTAGGCTTACAAGGAGGACTTATGGATTATAAGCAGACAGCCACCGAGATTGTTGAACATATCGGCGGAAAAGAAAACATCGCATCTCTCACTCACTGCATCACTCGCGTGCGTTTCCGTCTCAAGGATGACTCCAAAGCAGACAAGGAAGCAGTCAAGAAAATCAATGGTGTTCTGAATGTCGTGGAACAGGGTGGTCAGTTCCAGGTCGTTATCGGTAACGAAGTAGAAGACGTATTCAATGCCGTACAGGATGTGACCGGTATTCAAGGTCAGGCAATCGATGTCGTTGAAAAAGATGATCTGAAGGTTAAGGGCAAGTTCATGGATCAGGTCATTGACCTGGTCACTAATATCTTCACTCCGATTCTGCCGGCACTGATTGGCGCAGGTATGATCCGCAGTATATTGATGCTGCTGACAAACTTCGCGGGTCTTGCGACAGACAGTGGAACCTACATTGTCATTAATGAAATCTACAATGCAATCTTCAGCTTCCTCCCGATCTATCTGGCTTACGCCGCGGCGAAGAAGTGGAAGTGCAATCCTTATATCGCAGTTGCTGTTGCGCTTACGATGGTCAGCGCGACAATCCAGAGCGGTGTTCTTTCTGAAGAAGGCATGCGCTTCCTTGGAATCAAGCTCTCCATGCAGAGACAGGGATATGGATCTTCCGTTATTCCCATTATCGTAACCATCTGGTTCATGTCTCTGGTTGAACATGCGGCGAACAAGTATGTTCCGAAGTACGCAAGATATGTACTGGTACCTCTGATTACCCTGATCATCACAGTTCCTGTCATGTTCTTAGTCATTGGCCCGATCACCAGCACACTTCAGAACTGGATCGGCGCTGCTTACACCTGGCTCTATAACCTGAACCCGACCATCTGCGGTCTGATTCTCGGCGGCGCATGGCAGATTCTGGTTGTCTTCGGTCTTCATTGGGGTATTGTCCCGCTTGGAACACTTAACCTTGCGCAGTATGGAAGAAATACGATCAACGCTGTTACTGGTCCGTCCAACTGGTCTCAGGCAGGCGCAGCACTTGGTGTAGCACTTCGTACAAAGAATCAGCAGCTGAAAGAAACAGCACTCTCTGCAGGAATCACCGGTATCTTCGCAATTACCGAACCGGCAATCTATGGTGTTAACCTCCGTCTGAAGAAGCCGTTCTACATCGCAGTTGGCTGTGCAGCAGTTGCTGGCGCAATCGCCGGTGCAGGAAATGCGGCTGCCCTGGCAGGAGGCCCGGTAGGAATTCTTTCCTTCCCGCTGTTCATGGGTGAAGGATTCATCTACTTCGTAATCGCTATGTTCGTAGCACTGCTCGGCAGCTGCCTCGGCACATATCTGTTCGGTTACGACAAAGAAAACGACAACTGATAGTACAATAAAGCCGGCAGCCCAGAGAAGGGCTGCCGGAACACTTAATAGAAGGATGGGAAATGATCATGTCAAATGTAATACGTCTGATAAGCGCATCAAAACGCGAACTGGAGAACATGTCTGCGATGGAGTTGAAGGAATCCATTTTTAAATCAGAATCCCGGGTAATTATGGGCCAGCATCTGCTGTTTGCGGGGGAAGGCCTCGTACGCGGGGTGACCAACACAGAACTGATGTGTGCCTGGGGAGCGGACATGATCATACTGAATACGATTGATCTGGATCATCCGGAAAATAATCCAGGACTCTGCGGCCTGACGGAAAAAGAACTCAAACAGCGGTGTGCACGTCCGGTTGGAATCTATCTTGGATGCCCGAAGGAAGGTTATGAAGACGGTGGAAAGAAAGCACTTTACCGCCGGGAAGGAATGCTGGCGACAAAAGAACATATTCTCAAGTGTGAAGAGATCGGGGCGGACTTCATCATCCTGGGAGGAAATCCGGGAAGCGGCACTTCCCTGGAAGATGTTATTGCCTGCACAAAGCTCGCAAAGGAACTGCTTGGAGATCGGATGATTGTCATGGCTGGCAAATGGGAAGATGGAATTAATGAAAAAGTACTAGGTGATCCGACAGCCGATTATGACGCCAAGGAGATCATTCGCCGTCTGATTGATGCCGGGGCAGATTGTATCGATTTCCCGTGTCCGGGAAGCCGGGGTGGAATCACCGTGCAGGATATTCGTGAACTGGTGCAGTACGTACACAGCTATAAGCCGGGAACACTTGCGATGTGTTTCCTGGATTCCTCGGTGGAATGCGCAGACGAATCGACAATCAGGGAAATTGCGATTCTCATGAAGCAGACCGGGGCAGATATTCATGCGATTGGCGATGGTGGATTTGGCGGATGTACATGGCCAAAAAACATCTACCAGCTCTCCGTTTCCATTAAAGGTGAACATTACACCTGGTTCCGCATGGCAAGTACCAACCGATAAGAAGGAGCGCACCTATGAAACTGGCAATCGGAAATGATCATGTCGCAGTAGACATGAAGAATGAGATCAAAGCATATCTTGAAGAAAAAGGAATTGAAGTAATTAAT
>JAFUGM010000029.1 GCA_017469355.1 Solobacterium sp.
ATTGATTCTGTTAGTTATCTATGGCGGATATTTCCTGATTACCTGTTACAGCAGTGAACAGATTATCAAGGAACGAAGCTGAAATATTCTCTTGAAAGAGCTTGTCATTGAGGCTCTTTCTTTTGTTATTGAGTTTAAAAATCGTTGGTTGCCAAGGAGTTAGTTAAAGCTAAGATATAAAGTAAACAAGACATCAGCGCGCAGGTCACAGGGAAGATGTGATATGCGCTAAAAGAGGACAACAGTATGAATGACGGATTTTTGAAGAAGACAAAGGGATTGTATCCAGAAAACTACAATGTCATGGTGATGGACTGGCTGAAGGGACGCTATGGCAACGAACAGGCAGAAACTATCTGGAAAACGATGGAAGAGACATACCTTTCTTACCTTGAAGATCTGCCGGAACTTGGTGGGAAGAAGAATGGACATGCGTCCGCAATTTATGGCGGTCTTCTGGTCTTTTCTCTATATCCCTCACTTCCGGATCAGCCTCCCATCGAAGATCTGGAGAACTTGGTTCAGACTATGTTCATGGGCCCATTCACAACGCTTGGGAAGGTGTTCAACCTGAATCGGAGTGCCGATATGTGGCTGATTGATAAAGTGTTCCATTCTGTAGGAAGAAGGGATCGGAAGGATGCGAAACAATATCCGGATGGCTTCATTCAGGTGCCGGAGCCCTATGATCGTGCCCATCATGCGGCGAGGTATCATTTTACCCAATGCCCGAATGCGGAATTTGCGAAGCGGCATAATCTGCTTCATGTGTTACCACTTCTTTGTAATAGTGATTTCTTCGGAATCGGTGAGATTCATGGTCAGCTGATCCGCTGCGGAACGTGCGGAAACAGCGATAAATGTGATTATCTTGTAGTGGGAAGTGAAAATGCGCTTGCGAAGGAATACGAAACCATTAAAGATGAGGGTGGATTTCTTGTGAGCCGTAAACTTGCCGAATAACAGTATGGACGATGGCGCGTCATTGAGATAAAGATGGAGGCCAGAACTATGATTCGTAACATCGCAGTTGTCAGTCTGTCCAGTGGGGTGATCGGGGAGCCGTTTACTGCCCATGAGGTAGAAATTGGAAGAAAACGCCTTGAGGCCTATGGCATGAATGTAGTATTCATGCCAAATGCATGTAAGGGAATGGAGTATGTGAAAAATCATCCGGAAAAACGGGCAAAGGATCTTCTGGATGCGTTTCGTGATCCGGAAATAGATATGATTCTCTGCGCAATTGGCGGAGATGATACGTATCGGCTTCTGCCGTATCTGTTTGAAGAGGATCAGTTGAAACAGGGGGTTACAGAGAAGATATTTCTTGGCTTCTCCGATACGACCATCAATCATTTCATGTTACATAAGGTCGGGCTTAATACATTCTATGGTCAGTCTTTTCTTGCGGACATCTGTGAACTTGGAAATGAGATGTTTCCATACACAAGACAGTATTTTGAAGAACTGATTCATACCGGAACCATTCATGAGATCACTCCGAGTAAGGTGTGGCATGAAAGCCGTCAATCGTTTGGGCCGGAGGCGATCGGAACCGAAGTTCCATCGCATTTGGATCATGGATTTGAATTACTTCAGGGCAGTCCGGTATTTTCTGGAGCGATGCTTGGGGGATGTATTGACTCCATGTATGACATGTTTCTCGGTGATCGGTATGAAGATATGCCAGTGCTATGCAGGAAGTATGATCTGTTTCCTTCTCTGGAAGAGTGGAAAGGGAAGATTCTGTTACTGGAAAGCAGTGAAGAACTCATGTCAGCCAAAAAGTATCGCAGGTCATTGGAACTGTTGAAGGAAACCGGGATCTTTGAAGTAATCTCCGGTATTCTGGTTGGAAAGCCGATGGATGAGGTGAATAAAGAAGCGTATCACCAACAATTAATCGAAGTGATTGGGAATTCAGACCTCCCGATTGTAGGGAATATCAATATCGGTCACGCGACACCTCGCTGTATTATGCCTTTAGGCATCCCTGCAGAAGTGAATGTAAAAGAACAGAGAATTCGTTTTTCTGTAGAGCGGTGAATGCGCGTTCAGCGGCGTCGACGATGAATCAAAGGAAGAATAGCGATGATAAAAAAGAGACAGCTCTATAAATGGATGGGGCTGTTTCATAAAACTATTGTCTGGCCGAAATCCAGTCACGAAGCAGAAATCCACAATAATACGGAAAGGTATATACGTCGTTCGTGTGGCCGATATTATTTAAAGAAAGTTTGATGCCCCAGCTGATATCGGGGTAACGCTCATTATTGATAAGTGAACGAAGAGATTGTGACTTGCCTGATCTGGCCTTGACTTCAAGCGGAATCAGGTTTTTCTGATCACGCAGGAAGAAATCCTCTTCAAGAGTTCCGTCTTCACGCTTGTAATAGAAAAGGGAATATCCGCTTTTATAAAGGAGTTCTCCAACTGCGTTTTCATATAATGCGCCCTTGTATACACCAAGATTCTTGTTGGCTCGCAGATCATCCTGTGATTCTTGATCAAGCATTGCCACAAGCAATCCGGTATCAGAAAAATAAAGCTTGAACTTACGGTCATCGTAGTTTCCTTTTAAAGGGAGTTCAGGGAAATTGAGACAATAACATTTCTTTATAATTCCTGCATCAACCAGCCAGTCAACACAGCCACCATATTCATGAAATCTTGCGCTGCTCGCAACCTTTGAAATCTGAAATTTCTTGTTCTCCTTTGCGAGTTGAACAGGAATCGCATCAAAGATCCGGGTAATCCGTGTCTGATCAGCTCCACCAGCGTATTTGCGAATATCTTCTTTGTATGCCGCAACTATCTGAGTCTGAAGATATAACGTGCCAGAAAATCCCTTTGATTCAATATAGGATGAGACAACCTCCGGCATACCGCCAAGAATCGTATAATCCAGAAACAAAGAGTACATGGTAGTTGTCAGCGTTTCATTGAAAGGCTTCATCTGGATCATGTGATCAAGAAGATCATTTTTAAGACTGTCGTCATATCCTTTCGCCCAGAGAAATTCTTCAAAATCGAGAGAATACATCTCATAGTCCTCTTTGAATCCGACAGAAACGCTTTCTATTTGTTTGTAATTAATACCAAGCAAAGAACCTGAGCAGATAACATCGTACCTGCCGTCAATAGAAAAGAACTTCAAGGAAGTGACGATATCTGGATATGACTGAATCTCATCAAAGAATAGTAACGTTTTGCCAGGAATAAAAGCGAAATCCGAGTTGATCCGGCTGATGTTTTTGATAATCAGATCTGTTTCGTAGCCATCTTCGAGAATTGCCCTGAATCTTGGGCTTTCAATGAAGTTTATCTCTATGACGTGCTCGTAGTGTAATTGGGCAAACTGCCGGATCGACTCGGTTTTCCCGATCTGTCTGGCTCCTTTAATGATCAGGGGCTTTCTGCGGGGGTTTTGATACCAATCCTGTAAAAACTGGTCAATTTTACGCTTCAGATAAGGCATTTTTATCCTCCTTAAAAGACTTGTGTGAAGGCCTGACAAACACTATTTGACCCATTCACGAGATCATAATAACAAAATTAGAGCCATTCAGGAGCGAAATCTCACAAAATTAGAGCCAATCGGAAGAGGAATCCAACAAAATTAGAGCCATTCGTTAAGGGCTTTACCTGTAATGCCTGGTGTGATACACTCTCCTTCGTAAACCAAAAATTAAAAATAAGTTTACGAAAGGGGCGTTATGAAATTATCTGTAAAACAAATCGCTGCCATCGGTATTATGGCAGCTGTCATCAGTGTTCTGTCTCCACTTGCGATTCCGTTATCTACTGAAGTGCCAATTTCCCTGGCGACATTGGCAGTAATGTTGGCAGGAGCTTTGATCGGAAGTAAGCTTGGGACATTTGCTGTATTGATCTATATCCTTCTGGGGATGATCGGAATTCCGGTATTTGCGAACTACTCTGCTGGTGCAGGTGTGGTATTCGGTATGACCGGGGGCTATATTATCGGTTATCTTCCGCTCGCATTTCTTACCGGATGGATTTATGAACGGTTTGGAAGGAAAAAGAGCGGAGTGATGGAGTATGTCGTATTATTCGTAGGAATGCTGGTAGGAACTGTGGTGCTTTATGTGATTGGAACCATCTGGTTTATGCGCTATACCGGTATGTCACTTGCCGCATCCTTGGCCGCATGTGTGATTCCGTTTATTCCTGGCGATCTGTTGAAAATGGTTGTGGTATGCCTGCTTGTGCCGCGGTTAAAAAAGACTGCGGATCGGCTTATTGCCAATTCCTGATTGAAATCTCACCGGACTGCAGTACTTCGGTACTGTCGTCTGGTTTTTTTATGATCAGATTTCCCGCATCGTTGATATCAACTGCGATACCGGTGAATAACTCATTATTGCGGGAATAAGTAATCTTCTGGCCAAGAACGATGGAGTCTTTGCGATATCGTTCCATCAGATCTTCATCAAGATGCGCAGTTCGATGAAGCAGGTGCCGCTGCAGGGCCCCCGCAAGGGCAGAACGAGACATGCGGTCCGCATTGAGAGACGCGGCGGTGTTTTGAATCTCTTCTGGAAATTCCATTTCCTTACAGTTAATCCCGATTCCAATAATGACGTAGTCCATGGTTCGGGTTTCAAAATCAGTGATCGCTTCTGTCAAAATACCCGCAATCTTTCTTGTTCCTACAAACAGGTCATTGACCCATTTGATTCCCGGATGAATGCCGGTAATTTCTTCAATCGCATCGACGGTGGCTACAGCAGCCGCAGGGGTAATTCGGGAAATGAATGCGTCATTTTCCGGTTTAATGACCAGAGTGAAGTAAAGCCCGGTGTTTTTTGGGGAATAAAAGGAATGGCCTTGACGGCCTCTTCCGGCAGTCTGATGGTTTGCGACTACGAGAGTCCCATGTGGGGTTCCTTTGGCGCATAGCACCTTGGCGTAATTGTTGGTAGAGTCCACTTCATCAAAGACATACATCGGAGTGTCTGTTATGCCGGAAAACGCGCGGATCATATCTTCACGCAGAAAATCATTCTGATCTGTAAAGCAGTATCCTTTTGTGCTGGAGGAGTCGATCACGTATCCTTCCTGCTGTAATGACTTTACTGCCTTCCATACTGCTGCCCGGGATACCTGAAAAGTTTCCGCCAGCGATTCGCCGCTGAGATATTCATTCGTATGTGTAGAGAACTCCACAAGTAGTTTTTCCTTTAGTGCCATATCGTTATCCTGCTTTTATATCTGCGGTGGTTTCTCCGCTGTGTTTCATTATTCGAAATCTGATGCGGTTTGTAAAGACGAAGCAGCTGATTCAAAGACAAAACCTGAAGAATGAATGATTCTTAATACGATTGCGTCGCATAAAGTCTACAGAGACAAGAACGTGAATCCAGAGACTTCTCGGCTGTAAACTGGGTGAAGTGTATATTTTCCAAGCACGCAATGTTGTGGCGGGACGATATAATAAAGGTATGTTTGATGATGTCCCGAAAGAGAATCCGCCGCGTTATAAAGAACTGCGTGCGAAATGGATTCATGATCGAAAAGAAGATCCGTCATCGGTGAACGGGTATTTCATTCTGCCGGCCTGTGTATGCAGTAACTGCGGTTATCGGGTTGGGAGCGAACGTGATCGCTGCCCTCAATGTAAAGCAAATATGAAGTAGTCCTGCGTGCAGGGCTTTTCTTTCGTCCGGGTAAGACAAAACAGGAACGGAAGCTGTGGACGGACTGGGAATAGTAGTAGATGATGTAAATGAAAGTGAGCGAATGTGCAGATGAAAAAGCATATCTTTACAACCTGTGCTGCGGGAGTGGTATTGACAGGAGGCGCAGTTTACGGAATTGGAAGGGCGTTTGCGGACTTTGCGCTGAAACGCGGAACCAATGCGGATGACGCAGTCAAAAAGACGCTGAACACCACACCGACACCAGCCGAAGAAACTGAGTCCATCCTGCGCAGGGCAGCAGCCCAATGGCGGGAAGGAATCAAGGTACAGGAACTGGAACTCACCAGTACAGATGGGTTGGCATTAAAGGGATATCTGTATCCGAATAACACTGCTTCGCATCGTTATGTTATTCTCATGCATGGCTTTCAGGATACGCATGTCTTTATGGAACCATTTGCGGTTCCCTATTACGAAGACGGATTTCATGTATTCATCATAGACCAGCGGGCTCATGGCGCAAGTGAAGGAGACTATACCACCATGGGATGGAAGGAACAGGATGATCTGCGTGGATGGATTTCGAAGCTCCTTGAGCTTGACCCTCAGGCAGAGTTTCTCCTTCATGGTGTTTCAATGGGCGCTTCTTCCATTCTTCTTTGTGCGGGAAGCGATTTGCCTGGGGAAGTGAAAGGGATTGTTTCCGATTGTGCCTACTCCTCACTGTGGAAGGAATATGAAGGAAAGCTTCATGAAATGTTTCATCTTCCTGCTGCTCCGCTTCTTATTACGGCAGAGCTTGCGGCACGGATCACACCAGGCGTTCCGATTCACCGTGTGAATCCTGTCGAGGCAGTGAAATGTAATCATGTTCCGGTACTCTTTATACATGGGGAGGCGGATGACTATAATCCGGTATGGATGGCATATGAACTGTATCTTCATAATGCGGGAGAAGAAAAGGCACTTCTGATGATTCCTTCTGCCCGTCATGCCCGTTCCATCTTTACAGACTATGACCGGTATGTGAATGCGGTAAGGAACTTTGCGAAGATGCATGTCCCGTATTGACGCAAAACAGTATGGTAGAATGAACGCGCAGAAAACGATGGAGGAGAGGGTGAATCTGATATGAAATTATGCATTGATGACGCAAATCTTGAGAAGATCAAACGAATTTATGAGTATTACCCGATTGATGGTGTTTCCACCAATCCGACAATCCTTTCAAAGTATGGAAGAAATCCCTATGAACTGTTAAAGGATATCCGTGATGTCATTGGGGAAGATAAGGAACTGTTTGTGCAGGTAACTGGTGAAACTGCAGACATTATGGTGGAAGAAGCGCATCGGATCATTCAGGAACTTGGTTCCTCGACTCTTGTAAAAGTGCCGTGTGTTCCCGAGGGGTTCAAAGCCATGAAGGAGCTGAAGAACGAACAGATTCGCTTTATCGGCACTGCGGTCTATACACCGATGCAGGGGTATATCGCCGCAAAGGCCGGAGCGGAATACATTGCGCCCTACGTAAACCGGATTGATAATCTTGGCTTCGATGGCGTTCAGGCATCCAAGGATATTCATGACATTATTCAGAAGGCTGGCTTCACTTACAGTGGACTGCTGGCGGCCAGCTTCAAAAATGTTTATCAGGTGCTTGAACTGGCAAAATACGGAGTGAAGGCTGTAACGGTATCTCCTGATATTATTGAAGCCTTTGCGGGAAGCCATGAAATCACTTCTGCCGTAGCGCAGTTCAGCCATGATTTCGCTTCGCTTGTTGGGGAAAATAAGACGATGGCGGATTGCTGAACATCTAATATGCAAGAAAACAACGGAATGGCATTGAACCTGTTTCCGTTGTTTTTTCTTGTTATCATAAGGGTTGTGAAAACATATGGGGCAGGCAGTAGGAAATGAGACTGATTTTCCGGTATTTAAAACTTCATATCACAGCCGTTCTGATTGCGGTGATTATTAAGCTTGCGGGAACACTGAGTGAACTGCTTCTTCCGTATATCCTTGAACATATCATTGATGAGATTGTCCCTACAGGAACGATACCGCTTGTGTTGGAGTGGGGCTGTTTCATGTTTGCGGCGGCGATCGCATGTCGGTATCTCAATGTGTGGGCCAACAAAAGAGCGGTAGAAAATGCGCATACGATCAGTTATGAAATTCGCCAGGCACTCTTTGAAAAGACGATACGTCTCTCTGGTGAACAGTTTGATGAGTTTACACTTCCAAGTCTGATTTCCCGAATGACCTCCGACAGCTATAATGTGCAGTCTGCGGTCCAACAGCTTCAGAGTCTCTGTATCCGGGCACCTATGATGTTAATCGGCGGGGTGATTGTGGCTTCTCTCATGGACTTTCAGCTGGCACTGATATTGTTGATCATGCTGCCGGTGCTGGTAGCGATTATCTTATTTGTCTCCGCAAAAGGCATTCCTCTATATACCGAAGTGCAGCGTCGGCTTGATGTCGTTGTACGCATGATGCGGGAAAACATTACCGGAATTCGAGTGGTGAAGGCATTGTCGCGTGAAGAACATGAAACAGTGCGATTTCATAAAGCGAATGAAGAAATGACGGCGCAGGATATTGATGCGGCGACTGTCATGGCGATTCCTGGCCCACTCATGCAGTTGTTTTTGAACTGCGGGTTATGCGCAGTGGTATTTATCGGTGCCTTCCGGGTCAATGCGGGAGAAATCAAACCGGGTGTGATTCTGGCTTTTCTGACCTACTTCAATATGATCACGATGGGCGTGATGGGGTTATCCCGTATTTTCATGACCATATCCAAGGCCAGTGCTTCCGCGGAGCGGATTGAACAGGTACTCGAAGTTGAGGAACAGGAACCTGTGTCAGTGGTAAGTGAAGATACTGGATCGGAAGATGCAGTGGTCTTTGATCATGTCAGCTTCAGCTATGGCGAAGGTTCTGGGAGAAAGGAAGACTTTGCGGGAACGGAGCGGGAGAAAGCACTCAGCGATATCAGCTTTACGATTCGAAAAGGGGAAAGCCTTGGGATTATTGGCCCTACCGGCTGCGGTAAGACGACAATTGTAAATCTTCTGATGCGTTTCTATCAGCCAGATGAAGGAAGTATTTCCGTGGATGGGAAGAATGTGAATGCCTATGAGCGGAAAGAACTGCGGCGGAAGTTTGGGACGGTATTCCAGAATGACATGGTGTTCCAGGACAGTCTGTATGAAAATATCGATTTTGGCCGCTCGGTTTCGGAAGAAGCGGTTCATAATGCGGCGATGGATGCCATGGCATCTGACTTTATTTCGGAATTGAATGATGGGTTCCAGTTTCAGGCGGCGATTAAAGGCGCCAATCTGTCCGGAGGTCAGAAACAGCGGATTTTTGTGGCGAGAGCACTGGCTGCGAACCCCGAGATTCTGATTCTGGATGACAGCTCTTCCGCATTGGATTACAGAACCGATGCGCAGATGCGCAAGGCCATTGAAGAACATCATCCTGACACGACATTGATTCTCATTGCCCAACGGATATCTTCCGTGATGAATATGACCAATATTCTGGTCATGGATAACGGGAAATGTATCGGATATGGAAGTCATGAGGAACTGTTAAAGAACTGTGCAATATATCGGGAGACCTGTCAGATTCAGATGGGTTCCATGGAATAAGGAGAAGCTATGCCTGGGAAAGGTGATCGCGGCGGAAAAAAGGAAAAACCAAAGGATGCCGGAAGCGCATTGCGGCGGATTTTGCATTACCTCATGGCATACCGTTGGTGGGTGCTGTTGTTTTTGGTGTGCTCCATCATAGGGAATATCGGAAATCTGCTTGGGCCTCGCTTTGCCGGTCAGGCTATCGGGATTGCGGAAGAAGGATATCGACTTGGGACAGGCATGGTAGACATGGATGCGGTGAAGCAGAAAACCATTCTGATGGCTGTAGTTTATATCTCTTCAAATCTTCTGACCTTTGCGGTCAGCTTTGGAATGGCACGTGTCGCCAAACATGTGGCTGAACAGATGCGGAAGGATGTCTTTGAAAAACTGATGCGCATGCCGGTGGAATACTTTGATCATCATCAGGCAGGGGATATCATCAGCCGGGTTTCCTATGACATTGACGTGGTATCTACCTCACTGTCTACCGATGTGATTCAGATTCTGACCAGCCTGATTACTGTGGCTGGCAGCTTTATCATGATGTGCATCGTTTCAATACCATTAGTTTTGTGCATGGTGTTTACCATACCGGTATCCATTCTTTTCACCCGGTATATGTCTAAAATCACCCGACCCCTGTACAGCCGGCGCTCCGCTGCGTATGGAGAAATGAACGGGTTTGCGGAAGAAATGTTTACCGGTCAGAAAACCATTCTTGCTTATGCACGGGAAGAGGACTTCAGTGCGCGTTTCTCTGAATATAATTCCAATGCGGCAGAAGCCTACTATCAGGCAGACAGTACCGGAATGCGTATGGGTCCGACCATTGGAATGATTTCCAACTTCGGTTTAGCGATGATCGGGATGGGTGGTTCATTGCTTTACCTGAAGGGAATTGTCGGTCTGGGACAGATTTCAAGTTTCATTCTTTACAGCCGTAAGTTCTCCGGTCCTATCAATGAAATCTCCAACATCATCAATGAGATCTTCAGCGCACTTGCGGCGGGAGAACGGGTCTTCCAGCTGCTGGATCAGCCGGAAGAGGCGTCAGATCGCCTGGATTGTACAGAACTCAGCGCATGCAAAGGTGAAGTCAGTGCAGACCATGTGAACTTCGGCTATCTTCCAGATAAAACCATTCTTCATGACTTCTCGTTTCACGCTGATCCTGGACAGATGATCGCAATTGTCGGTCCTACAGGAGCAGGGAAAACCACAATGATCAATCTATTGATGCGCTTTTATGATGTGGACAGCGGCGAGATCTTTGTGGATAAGACGGAATATCGGAACTATACGCTGAAAAGCCTGCGTAAGAACTACGCAATGGTTCTGCAGGATACCTGGCTGTTTCAGGGAACCATATTTGACAATATTGCCTATGGAAAGGCGGATGCGACAGAAGAAGAGGTAATCTCTGCCGCAAAGGCTGCGAAGATACACAATTACATCATGCGTCTGCCGCAGGGATACAATACGATCATTTATGAGGATGGCGGGAATATATCAAAAGGGCAGAAACAGCTTCTCACAATTGCCAGGGCAATGCTGTATAACACCAACATGTTGATACTGGATGAGGCCACCAGCAACGTTGACACCAATACCGAACGGGAAGTACAGAAGGCGATCCGATCCCTGATGAAAGGGAAGACCAGCTTTGTCATAGCCCATCGTCTCAGTACCATCCAGAATGCGGATCACATTCTTGTGGTAAATCATGGAGATGTGGTGGAACAGGGAACCCACCAGGAGCTGATGAAACAGCGGGGGTTCTACTACAGTCTTTACGCAAGTCAGTTTGAATGAGTGTTCTTGAGGGAAGCAGCTTCCAGATTCAGAAGCGCTTCCTTTGTTTTTATCCCTCCGGCATAGCCGGTCAATGATCCATTCGCTCCGATCACCCGATGACAGGGAATCAGAATTGAAATCGGATTATGACTGACAGCGCTGCCGATCGCCCTTGGCGAAGTGCGTCTGCCATACATATTGAAGTACTGTTCCGCCAGTGAGCCATACGTACAGGTTTCCCCATACGGAATGTTTAATAACAGCGCAAAGACTTCCTTCTGATATGTAGTCCCATGTGGATGTAATGGAAAGTTTACTTCGATCTGTTCGCCGTTAAAGTAGGCATCCAATGTAGTTATTACCTCAGATAACAGCGGTGTCATTATTTCTTCGCAAGGCTCATTCAGGTCGGCCTTAAAATACGCCTGTCCATCAAACCAGACGCCGATAACCGCAGAATCATCTGCGGCGATTGTGATTTCTCCAAGCGGGGAACAGTAGTGGGAAAGATAGGTAGACATAACACAATGATATCAAACGTGTTTGAACCATTGACGCCACAAAATCATGCATGTTTTCACCCATTTTCTATACAATAGAAGCAACAGAGGCATTCCTATGAACGAAAACCATGATGATATGAAATGTACAAACTACATCCCCGGAGGACTTCCAGGCGGGTTCTTTATTTACGAGGCGCAGGGAGAAGAACGGATTCTTTTTGCGGAAGAGAATGTGATTCGATTGTATGGATGCGAAACATTTGAAGAATTTCTTCAATACACCGGCGGAAGTTTCAAGGGAATGGTATACCCTGAAGATCTTCATAAAGTGGAGAATGAAATCCAGGCGCAGACGATGTTTGGTGAGAAGCGCCATGACTATGTTCGTTATCGCATTCAGACAAAGCAGGGAGAACTTCGTTATATCGAGGATTTTGGACATCTGCTTCATGGGAAGAATGGAAACAGTTATTTCTATGTCTTCATCGTAGATGTGGATGCGAATGAATATCTCAATCGAAGCCGCAATTCCTTTGCGGAGGCACAGGTGCTCTCCATGAATCATGAGACAGATTCATTGACTGGCTTATTTAACATGTCATTCTTCTTCCAGCGGGTGACCCAGATTCTTTCTTCTCCTGAAGGCCGCCGCAGTAATCTCTCGTTTATTCATTTCGACATTCCCAATTTCAAACTGTTCAATGAACGGAACGGATTCCGGATTGGCGATGAATTGTTGTGTGATACTGCCCGTATCATCCGGGAAACATTTGCGGATGGGACGGTAGCCCGATTCTCGGATGACCATTTTGTAGTATGTACACCAGGAAGTCAGGAAGAAGTGATTGCCCGGGTGGAACGGGTATATAAATCCATTCTGACAATGGATGACCCAAACAAGCGGGTTCGAATCAAAGCCGGGATTTATTATCTTTCCGATCGGATCTCTGAAGTTGGCCTTGCGTGTGATCATGCGCGTCTGGCATGTAATTCCATCAAGCACCGTCATGATCGGAATTACTGCATCTATGACGAGATGTTGAGAGAGAAACTTCGTAAACAACAATATGTTGTGGATCATATTGATGAAGCGATTGAACAGGAATATCTCAAGGTATTCTATCAACCGGTGGTCCGGGTCAATACAAAAGAGATCTGCGGCTATGAAGCGCTTGTTCGCTGGGTAGATCCCAGCTATGGGCTGCTTTCCCCGGGGGATTTCATCGAGACGCTGGAACAGTTTCACCTGATTCATACTGTAGATGCGTATGTTGTACGGCAGGTATGTGATGATCTGAAACGTCTGGAAGAGGCGGGAGAACCGGTCGTTCCGGTATCGGTCAATCTGTCCCGGCTGGACTTTGAATTATGCGATGTATATACCTTGATTGAAGAAACGGTTTCTTCGCATGGAGTTTCCAGAACACTATTGGATCTTGAGATTACCGAAAGTGCGCTGAATCACAATGATGGAATGATTAAAAAGGAATGCGAACGTCTGCGTAAGGCTGGATATCGCATCTGGCTTGATGATTTTGGGAGTGGATACTCTTCACTGAATACACTGACAGAGTATACCTTTGATGTGCTGAAACTGGATCTGGTGTTCCTGCGAAGCTTTGGGAAAAACACAAAAACCGAAATTCTTCTGGACTATATTGTCAAAGGTGCCATTGGCATGGGTCTGGAACCGTTATGTGAAGGAGTTGAGACGGAAGAACAGTTTGAATTCCTGAAACAGATCGGGTGCGTGCGGGCACAGGGGTACTGGTTTGGAAAACCGATGCCGATGGAAGAAAGCCGGGCATATACCACCACAAACGGTTTGACGTGGGAAACTGTAAAAAATCCAATCTCATTGTGAAAAGAGTCCCGCTGAGGTTATAAAATAAGTGCTATGTACACTACAGAACTTCGGAATAAATCACTATTGCGTACGATACTTCTCGCCTTTGCGATTTTTGGGGTATTTTTCCTGTTTCTGACAGGGAGGATGCGTACGAATTCCGAAGATTTTTTCAGTATTGATGATCGGATTTCGGTCGATGTCATCCGGGCAGATGGAACGGTAGAACACTATGATAATGGCACGGTTGAGGCGATCCATAAAGGTGACAGTTTTGTCATTCAAACGGATGAGATCACCGGTATCAAACCTGGAAGCGCGATCGTGTTCTCAATTTATAACAGTTCGATATCGGTATATTCCAATCATCGTCTTCTGTATGAAGATGATGATTCCGCCAGAGCGGAGAGTGAGGAGATCGGAGACCGCTGGTATTCTGTATCGCTTCCTGACTGGCAGAGTGAACAGGTAATTCGTATTGAAGGAACGATGGAACGGAATGGCTCAATTTCTCTGTTTTCCAATTTTGAGATTCTTCCCGCCGCGTCTTCCTGGAAGAGTATTCTGCTTGGGAATGAGTTCATGTTTCTGGTATTTACCGCGCTTGACGTACTCTCCTGTGTATTTCTGGCATTCTTCTTTCTTTCCTCCATCAAGGAAAAGAAAATTCAGATGGGATTCTGGATCTCATTATTTGCGATTGTGATCTGTAACTGGTATCTCGGTTATAAGCTGTTCTACTATGTCATCTCCGATGATGCGAATCTGAATGCGAACATTGAATATGTTTCGTTCTTCTCGATTGGAACGCCATTAGCCTTCTTCATGTATCACCATCTGACAAAACCAATCTATAAGAAAATTTCATTTGTCTTTGGCATTTTGTTTACTATAGTTCTGGCCGTTTCTACGATCATCAATTATTCTCCGATCATCATGAATTATTGTGATCTGCTACCGTATTGCAGGATTCTGCTTGGCATCAGTCTTCTGTTCTTTGGATATGCGGTGTTCTCCGATCAGGATCGAGAAACCCGGGAAGATGCCCTGGCCAACAATATCATCAAACTGGGTGTCATCGTTGCGATCGGGGTTGGAGTGTTATCTCTGTTACAGGCCCAATTGAATGCGGCTGATGTTACACAACGTCTTAAAGGAGACCGCGTTGATCTGATTCCGCTTGCGATTCTGATCATGGTTATTACTCTTTATATCTCCGTCATCTCCCGCTATGCCCAGGACACCGTAACCAAGATGGAAGCGGAACAGTTAAAAACCATCGCCTTCATTGATCCCTTAACAGGGGCGGAAAACCGCAGTGCACTTTACTCGCATCTCAATGAGCTGATGATGCGGGGACGGCAGGATTACGTCATGATCTTCCTCGATGTGAACAACCTGAAGGATACCAATGACCGCTATGGCCATGAGGTAGGAGATCAGCTGATTTCCTATGCGGCGAATCTGGTTCGTCAAAGCTTCCAGGAAGGGGAACATGGGTTTACCGGACGCTGGGGCGGAGATGAGTTCATCGCCTGTGTGTTTGGAAGTGAAGAGGACGCCAAGTCCTGTATCCGGAAGTTCTATCAGAACCTGGATGAATTCAATGAAACCGGAAAGCTGCCATTCCATATGAGTGTATCTTCCGGCTATGCGGTCAGTACATCTCAACATCCGGTGGATTATGAAACCGCCATCCGACTTGCGGATCAGTCCATGTATCAGGATAAGAAAGCTTATAAGGAAGCACATGGCCTTGCATAAACCATCAATCAGCCTGTTCTGTCATGGAATGGGCTTTTTGTAAGGGGGATCAGTCCTCTTGGGTTATGATACCTTTGAAGGATAAAGGAGGCTTTATGGAGTTTTTACCGGAGAAAAAACTTGGATTCGGGCTGATGCGGCTGCCCCGCAACAACCCCAATGACGCTGCGGACATTGATGTAGAACAGGTCAAACAGATGGTAGATCTGTTTATCGAACGTGGGTTTACGTATTTTGATACCGCATGGATGTATATGGGATTCAACAGTGAGAAGGTTGCCGGGGAGGCATTAGTCAGCCGCCATCCACGGGATACCTTTACACTTTCGACCAAACTTCATGTGGACTTTGTGGAGACAAAAGAGGATCGTGACCGTATCTTCAATGAACAGCTTTCAAAAACCGGTGCGGGCTATTTCGACTACTACCTCCTGCATGCGATTGAGGCAGGGAAGTATGAAAAGTATGAGGCGCTGGATTGTTTCACATGGCTTGCGGAGAAAAAGGCACAGGGTCTTGTAAAGCATATGGGTTTTTCCTTTCATGATACCCCAGAGCTTCTCGATCAGATTCTGAGAGAACATCCGGAGATGGAGTTTGTCCAGCTCCAGCTGAATTATCTGGATTGGGAAAGCGAATCGGTTCAGTCCCGAGCCTGTTATGAAGTTGCCCGAGCACATGACAAACCGGTCATTGTGATGGAGCCGGTGAAGGGCGGCACACTTGCGTCACTTCCGGAAACCGCGGAAAACATGTTTTTGAATCATGATCCTTCCGCATCTATTCCAAGCTGGGCGGTACGCTTTGCGGCGAGCCTGCCTGGCGTCATGATGGTATTGTCTGGGATGAGCGATCTGGCACAGCTTGATAACAATACATCTTATATGAAAGAATTTGTGCCGCTTACGGAGGAAGAAACGGATATGTGCTTCCGGGCCGCCGGTATTATCAATGGTCAGATTACCATTCCTTGTACTTCCTGCCATTACTGCACTGAGGGATGCCCGATGCAGATATGCATTCCGGAATACTTTGCGTTATACAATGAGGCGAAGCGGGAAGGCGGTGCATGTCAGAAAGATGCGTATGCCGCACTTGGGGCAGACCATGGCGCCGCAAGCGTATGTATCGCATGCGGACAGTGTGAGAATGCATGCCCGCAGCACCTGCCGATCATTGAAACACTGCAGGATGTGGCTCTGACATTTGAATAATCAAAAAAGGGCATCTGCCCTTTTTAGATGGAACTCGATGTTATGCTCAGCGGCGAATACCGAAGGCAATCGCGAAACTGTTCGGCAGAACATGGGAGTTCATGTAGGTCTCGATTTCCGGATAGGAATGAATTTCCACATAGTCCAGGGAATTCCAGTGCTCTGTGGATTCATGGGCACAGAGGAAGTCCTCTACGCCGGTCTCTGCTGCAGCTTCCGGTACTAAGGTGATATTGGGGCTGTTGTCGTCCAGCTCATTCCAGCCAAGAAGAATTCCGTTTTCTTCGTTCAGGGCGTCCTTATACATTACCGACATCCAATCATCGGCGTCACCTCTGCCGTTATAGTAATAGGTATTGCCGATATACAGCTTTCCATCCATTGACCGGAACAGAACTACGATGTTCTGAAAAATATCGAGACCATGTTCAAACTTTACGATTTCAGACATATTATTTACCTCCTGAGATCATATGTATCTTAGTCGTTTCGTTGAGCTTGTCCAGACCATGAAAACGCTTAATCGAAATGTAATGGGTTACATGCGAAATTGCATGCCCTTACATTTCTTAAGACGATAAAAAAGTGGCTCTTCTGTATTGATAATGGGTGGAAGTTACGCATTTGCGATAAATGACATCCGTTTTTCTTCTTCTCTCTGGCGCTTTCTTCGATTCTGAATATCCCGGAGCTCTCGTTGTTTCTCAGCAGTCGGCTGATAGCGGTTGTTCAACGGAACTAC
>JAFUGM010000030.1 GCA_017469355.1 Solobacterium sp.
AGGATTCGACAACCCAAAGCATAATCTGATTATTTTCTTAAACAGGAATCCAAAAGCCTGTGTTTTCATAACGCCTATTTCGATATTCAGGAAGAGGCTTAAATTTCATTAAATTAGGGGTTGATTTCAGTTATCGAATTTAAGTGGTAGTACTTCCGCTGTGGCCGTTTTTCCTGATTTACAACATAGACGGTCAAATATCCCATCTCAACGAATCTGTTTAAAATCAGGTAAATCGTTGCGGCATTGACATTTAATTCTTCACTTACCAATGTGGTTATCTCATACCCATAGCAGTCTCCTTTATTTGCAAGTATGGATAAAACACAGAGGGGAAGAATTCCTTTTTTGAATTGTGTATCGTTCATGCAAATATATTGTAAAACAATATATATTGTTTTACAAGCTATTAATGCATCATCTCAGCCATTAGGTTATTACTACGAATGTTTCATCTGCAGATCGTAGAAAGAGGTGTTGTAATTGCCCGCTCGATCAAGGAATTCAATGGAATCATGATGGTTACGTGCTTGATGAAAGCGCATTCAAATGCCTATAATGTGAGGTAGAACAACGAATCAAATTTACAGGAGGATAGATCATTCTATGAGTAATTATTGTGTAGGCGTTGATATCGGCGGAACCACTGTTAAATGCGGTCTGTTTACCGTAAAAGGGGAACTTATCGATAAGTGGGAAGTCGTAACCAGAAAGGAAGACGGCGGAAAGAATATTCTTCCCGATGTCGCAGAAGCTCTTAAGGCAAAGCTCAGCGAACATCAGGTCGCAAATGATGATGTGGCTGGAATTGGACTGGGAGTTCCAGGACCGGTAGAACCGGATGGCTATGTCAGTGTCTGTGTTAACCTGGGCTGGAAGGATATCTATCCTGCGAAGGATATGGAAGCCCTGATGGATGGCATTACATGTAAGACCGGAAATGACGCTAATGTCGCAGCGCTCGGTGAAATGTGGGTTGGCGGCGGTATCGGCCATAACAGTATTGTCGCAATTACACTTGGGACTGGCGTCGGCGGTGGAATCATCGTTGATGGAAAGATCGTAGCCGGAGCCCACGGGTTAGGCGGAGAAGTCGGACACATGCATGTACGTGACGACGAACACGAGTTCTGCAACTGCGGTGGTCAGGGATGTGTAGAGCAGGCCGCAAGCGCAACCGGAATTCTCCGTGAAGCTAAACGTAACCTTGCTAAGACTGACGAACCTTCTTCCATGCGTGACTTTGGCGAAGAGCTTACCTGCCGTGACGTATGTGACTGCGCCAAAGCAGGAGATAAAGTGGCGCTTGAAACATTGAATACCTGTGTTTCCTACCTCGCAAAAGGACTGGCACTTGTGACCTATGTCGTGGATCCGGAAGTATTCGTTATCGGCGGTGGTGTATCCAAAGCAGGACAGTTCCTGATTGACTTGATTGCCGGATACTTTGCGGAATATACACCGCTCGCTAAGAAAAAGCCGGACATTGTTCTTGCGACACTTGGCAACGATGCGGGTATCTATGGTTGTGCACGTTTAGTGCTTGACTGATCTGCGATGGAATACACCGTTTCTTGAATGGTCTGCCAAATACAAAGCGCTTTGAATATGGAATAACAGTGCGTTCTTGATCAGCGTTCGCTGAACAGGATGCACTGTTTCTTTTTGCGCTTATGGAAGAAATTGATTACTGAATCAGAGGATACTCTGAGAAATTGTTTAAAATCATGATGAATTGGGAACTGATATAATCCACTGACAATGAAAAGTGATTCTTGTCCCAATAGATGACACAGCCATAGAAGGCTCCCGATATGATTGCGGCGAAGAGCTCCTTGTTGATGGAAAAACGATGTTCTTTGATATTCCATTCTCCACGGTTTTTAAAGATGTCATTGCAATAGCGGGAGAAGCGAACTAACGAATAACCGGGTATGATCTCACGGACAATGATGTGATAGAGTTTCTCTTCCTGCTTAATATGCTGGAAAACTCTTTGAACGATGTAATCAGCCGGTGCTTCGCTTTCCTTTGACTCCTGCAGGATCCTGAATACTTCTTCTTCCAGCGCATGCGCCTCATCTTCCAGCAGTTTCTGAGCCAGGTCATATTTGTCAGTGAAATAAGAATAAAAGCTTGTTTTGGAATAGCCACTTCGATGAAGAATGTCCTGCAGGGAAATGGATTCAAAATCGCTGGTTAACAGAAGATCGATGTATGCTTCTTTGATTGCTTTACGTGCTCTTGGAGTTTTCATAACTTTACTTTTTATCCATGATTGTTCACTTGTGAACTTTATCAACTCTAAAGTAATGGCTTGCCTGGGAATTATCAATAGAATGAGGCCTGGAAAAGGAGAAAGTATGAGTAAGAAAATTTACGTTGTTACCGGAGGAGGATCCGGTATGGGATTGGCCATTGCGAAGGAAATGGGTAAAAACGAAGATGCGGTAGTTGTGATCTGCGGCCGTACGTTATCCAAACTGGAGAATGCGTTAGTCCAACTGAAGGAAGCAGGTGTTGATGCACGTGCCTTTGCATGTGACATGAGCAATCTGGAAGATGTTACCAAGCTTGCGGAATTTGCGAACAGTCTGGGTGAGATGAAGTGCCTCGTGAACGCGGCAGGTGTATCGGCTTCGATGGGAAGCCTTGAGAAGGTGATTGAAATCAACTTGTATTCAGTAGTCAATGCCATGAAGGTATTCAAGCCTTATATGGGTAAGGGCTCCAGTATTATCAACATTGGCTCCTGTACTGCATATATGTATCCGTTAGAACCGGAAGTATATGAAATCATAAAGCGCTGTGATCAGGAAAATGTTGTAAAGGAGCTTGTGCCGTATGCGCATGATTCTGATGATCTGGCGTATGGTATTTCCAAGGTTGGATTAGTTAATTACACCAAGTCGAAATGTCTGGAATTCATGGCACAGGGATGCCGTACATTGAGTGTCTCACCGGGAGCGGTTCTTACTGAAGTGATGGAGAAAGAACTGGAAAAGGCGAAGGATTTCATCGCATCCATCCCGGCAGGGAGAGTTGGTCAGCCGGAAGACATTGCTTACCTGTGTGATTTCCTGGCAAGTGATAAAGCAGAATATATCACTGGAATCGATGTTGTGATTGATGGTGGAAGCCTGGCGCTTATCGCTTCTTACGCAAATCAGAACTGAGCAGACTCTGAAAGACCCGCGAGGGTCTTTTTACTTGACTGATTCTTTTATTTTGCGGCGTTCAAGCATAGAATAGCGATATGACAAAACAGATGCTGGAATGGTTGATTCCATTGGGGGCTGCCGGAGCTGTCGTGGCGGCGGGTCTTCCTTATCATACAGATATCACGACCTATACAATGCATTCCTCTAAAATCTCTCATCCTGTTCGCATTGCATTGCTTGCGGATTTTCATAATGATCGCAGTGATAAAGGTATTAAGAAGCTCACGGATCAGATCCTTGCGCAGAAACCGGATCTCATACTGATGCCTGGAGATATGGCAGAAGAACATAACCATCAGGAGCGGACCTTTCAGTTTCTGAAACAGTTGGAAGGGATTCCGATGTATTACAGCACTGGGAATCATGAAGAATTCCGCTGGGATCTGACGCCATTGAAGCAGCGCTTCCGCGAACATGGAGTTGTGGTACTGGATGAAAAGAGTGAAGTGATCCGAATTCATGAAACAGAACTGGAGATTGCGGGGATATCCTGCCGCATGGAAATGAGTGACTTTACAACAGAAGAAGTAAACGCATTATTTCATACCGATCATTATCGAATTCTGCTTTCTCATAAACCGAACTGGGTTGAGCTTTATCGCACCATCGATTGTGATCTTACGGTATGCGGCCATGCCCATGGCGGGCAATGGCATATTCCTTTTCTTGGAACTCCTGTCGCTGCGCCAAGTCAGGGATTCTTCCCGAAATATACGCAGGGAATTCATGATCTAGGGCGGGGAAACATGTTGATATCAAGGGGGCTGGTACGTCATTATCATGGCATTCCAAGGCTCTACAACAACCCGGAAATCGTGATTTTGGACCTTGTACCACAGGACTGAAATTTAGTTAATTTTTGATTGACTCACGAATACCCCTATGCTATATTGATTAAGCGCCTGAGGGGTGCGTGGTATGGAGGTTTAGCTCAGTTGGGAGAGCATCTGCCTTACAAGCAGAGGGTCAGCGGTTCGAGCCCGTTAACCTCCACCATTTCTGCCGACTTAGCTCAATTGGCAGAGCAATTGATTTGTAATCAATAGGTTGTAGGTTCGATTCCTATAGTCGGCACCAGTTATCAAGATGGAGACGTAGCGAAGTGGCTAAACGCGGCAGACTGTAAATCTGCTCCCTCCGGGTTCGGTGGTTCGAAACCACCCGTCTCCACCAGTTGACATATCCCGCATCAACCGCAGATGCGCAGAATATATCGGCTTCAGCCGAACTCGGTCATTTATGACTCGGTAGCTCAGGTGGTAGAGCAACTGACTTTTAATCAGTGGGTCGAGAGTTCGAGTCTCTTCCGAGTCACGAAATTCTGCAGATGTAGTTCAATGGTAGAACGGCAGCCTTCCAAGCTGCATACGGGGGTCCGATTCCCCTCATCTGCTCCATGATGCGTTAAACCCTCTAAAATAGAGGGTTTTTATTTTCCATGGGACAAATTTGGGACAAACAAGCGCAGGGTAGAGTGGATCAATCTCCCTGATTGAGCGTGTTGTGATGGTTCGAATAGTGCGATAATAGCAGGCAGAGGGAGATGTATCTATGGACTATTCAGAAGATTACTTGAATGCCCGTAAATCAGGGATGCGTGCGGTACGGAAGGCACAGGCCTCAGGTTCGTATCCGTTTCTGCCGGCCCTCGATGAGTTGCTTGGAAAAGAAGGGGAATCTTTATCACAGAAGAATCTCGGTATTCGTGAGATTCCTTTGAATCTGATCGTTGGCACAAAAACCAGAGGCCGCCAGAATTCCTTTGCGCGCAACTGGATGCCGGTGCTGGAACTGAATACCGAGTTCTCCCGGAAATGGGATAAAGTTCTTGGTTATCAGCTGGATTCCGGTATCAGCGATCCGATCAAATGTTATGAATATATGAAGCGCTTTTATGTTCAGGAGGGAAACAAGCGTGTATCTGTCCTGAACTATCTGAACGTTCCTTCCATAGAAGCGGAAGTCATTCGAATCATGCCGGAAGTTTCCGATGAGCCAGCAGTGAAGACCTATTATGAATTTGTGCAGTTCTATAAGCTCTGCCCGGCGTATGAAATTGACTTTACAAAGCCGGGAGAATACAAGGAGTTTGTGGAGCTGCTTGGCTTCAGTGATCATGAACCCTGGTCACAGGAGGCAGTGCATCTGACTGAAGCTGCTTATTATCGGTTCTTGAAGGCATATCATGCGGTTTATGCGGAAGGAGTCAAAGGAATGACGCCTTCGGATGGCTTACTCGTATATCTTTCCTTTTATACACTTCAAAGCCTGATCGATCAGCCGATGAGCGTGCTGGAATCCCGGGCAAAGCGATTGAACGAGGAGTTCAAGTCGGAAGTCAACGAAGATAACATTGCATTAGAAAAAGCGCCGCGCAAGGAAAACACAGAAAAGAGCCGGGGATTATTTTCTTCGCTGTTTTCTGCTCCTCCGGTTTATACCGAAGCTCATCCACTGAAGGCGGCGTTTCTTTATTCAGGAAATCCAGAGGAGTCCGCCTGGATTAACGATGAGGAAATCGGCCGTATCACATTGAATCATCGTCTGGAAGGCAGGATTGAGACGGTTACTTACAATGACTGCAGTGATGATGAGTCCATCACCGCTGCCATCACAAATGCGGCAGAACACGGGGCAGATGTGATTGTGACGACATCACCTGCCATGATGCCAAGAACTGTGCGTGCTTCGCTTCATTATGATCGGATCCGGTTTCTGAACATGTCACTGAACCTTTCCCATCGCAGTGTGAGAACCTATTATTCACGCATGTATGAGGTGAAGTTTCTGATGGGCATCATCGCCGCATCCGTCGCTGAGAATCATAAAGTTGGTTACCTTGCGGATAATCCGATTTATGGTGATATTGCCAATATCAATGCCTTTGCGATCGGTGCCGCATTAATTGACCCGAACTGCAAGGTGATTCTGGAATGGTCTACCATAGAAGGAACCGATTGGCATGAGACATTCCGAAGAGAAGAAGTCTCGGTGATCTCCGGACCGGATTATGCGACATTTGCGGAAGATACCCTGGAACAGGGGCTTTATCGGCTTGGGGAAGATGGGCAGGTGATTACCCTTGCGAATTCCGTATTCAACTGGGGAGCCTATTATGAACTGATTTTCCGATCCATACTGAACGGGACCTATGACGATGATCCCAGTGTAAAGAAAGACCAGGCAACCAATTACTGGTATGGGCTTTCCGCCGGAGTGATTGATCTTGTGCTGAGTGAGTCAGTTTCCTACTACACAAGAAAACTTACAGAACTGTTAAAAGCGGGAATCATTCATGGGGAGGTACAGCCGTTTGCGGGAGAAATCAATACCCAGGACGGACCGCTTCAGGGAAAAGGCGCCAGTGTACTGGATGATGTTTCAATCATCCGGATGAACTGGCTGAATGATAATGTCATCGGTAATATACCAAAGAAGGAATCGCTGAAACATGAAACCCGAACGGTGGTTGAGGTCAGCGGTGTTACCAGTGAAATGAAGAAAGCGGCGAAGGTGTAAATCGATGAAACTCCTGATGGTAGCGGACACCGAACTTCCAAGTCTCTATGAATACTTCAATCCCTCCAAAGCGAAAGGAACGGATCTGATTCTTTCCTGTGGCGACCTCCATGCCAGATATCTCGAATTTCTGACGACGGTCATCAACCGTCCGCTTCTGTATGTCAACGGAAATCATGATACGGAATACCGTAATCATGCGCCAGAGGGATGTGTATCCATTGAGGATCGAATCTACCTGTATAAGGGACTAAGGATTCTTGGATTGGGTGGATCTTATAAATATAAGGATGAACGGGAACCGTTCATGTATACCGAGAAGGAGATGCGGCGGAGAATCCGGCGATTGACGCCACGGCTAAAAGCGGTGGGTGGGGTAGATATTCTCGTTACCCATGCGCCAGCCCGGGGATATGGAGACCTGGATGATCTGCCTCATATCGGGTTTGAATGTTTTGATGAATTTTTGAGCGAGTGGAAACCTGCCTATTTCTTCCATGGGCATGTACATCAGGAGTATGGCAACTTTCAGCGAAGACTGACGCATAACAGCGGCACACAGATTATCAATTGTTATGGATCCTATACACTGGAACTGGAAGAGAATGCATTTCCGGTCTATGATTCAAAGACAGAGCGGCGTCTGAAGATCATTCAGAAGCTGGATAACAGGAAAGAAGGATAGCGAATGTATCGGAAGACTTGGATGGAAATCGATCTGGATGCGCTTGAATACAATATCCGCATGGCAAAGGAAATCAGCGGGAAGGAACTGATCGCGGTTGTCAAAGCCGATGGTTATGGCATGGGTGACTTGGAAGTCGTAAACAGCGCTTTGTGCTGTGGAGCGTCGATGATGGCAGTGTCTTCGTGCGATGAAGCCCTGATTCTTCGCAATAAAGGATATGAAGGAGAACTCTTGATACTGGGCCATACCGATCCGGATGAACTGCCGATGTTGGCAGAAAAGGGAGTAGCGGTTCCTGCATACTCTTCTTCCTGGGTCAGCGGTGCCCTTCAACAGAATTGTTCGGGGCTGAAGGTTCATATGAAAGTGGATACGGGAATGAACCGTATCGGTTTCCATGATTCAAACGAATTGAATCAGGCAATTCAGGCTCTGAAACAACATGGATGTGAAGTGGAAGGAATCTTTACACACTTTGCCTGCGCTGATACGGATGAATCAATGACTGCCCGTCAGTTGGAACGGTTTAAAACGCTTTGCGAATCCACGGGGCATACCTTCCGCTGGATTCATTGCGATAATTCAGAGGCGACCTTAACCCTGCGGGAATCGTTTTCCAATGCCTGCCGCTTCGGTATCGGGATGTATGGCATTACCGCTTCTAATGAGGTAAAGCTGAAATCTCCGGTTTCCATGTATTCGACACTGGTCTATGTCAAACAGTTGCCGGCTGGGGAAACCATCGGCTATGGGGCGACCTATGAGACAACGGAATCGGAATGGATCGGAACGATTCCAGTGGGATATGCGGATGGGCTGATCCGCATGAATCAGGGGCGGCATCTTTATATTGATGGGGAATATGTTCCGATTGTCGGAAGGGTATGTATGGACCAGACCATGGTAAGACTTCCGCGTCAGATGAAAGAGGGTAGTGTGGTGGAACTGTTTGGGTCTCACCTTCCGATTGAAACCATGGCAGAGGAACTCGGTACGATTCCCTATGAAATCTTCTGTCTGATCTCGGAGCGGGTCACCCGCATTTACACACGCAGTGGTGTTCCGGTATCCGAACGCAATATGCGGATGGAAGACTCAACACTTTAACAACATGTTAACAGGAGCTGAACAGGCTCCTGATTTTTGGGTTCTGGTGAAAGTACTTTCAGAAAAAATAACAACAAATATTTTCAGCGCATGCTATGATAAAACACATACCATAACTGCAGGAGGTGACGGATGTCCCGCTTTTTAAACGGTTACTATGAACAGCTGAAACCCTATGTTCCGGGAGAAATTCCGAAGGAGTCCGGCTTGTTGAAACTGAATACAAATGAATCTCCGTATCCGCCTTCTCCTGGTGTACTGGAGTGTTTTAATCGGGACGCAGCTTCGTTACAGCGTCTGTATGGCGATCCCGCAAACCGGGAATTAAACCGCGTGCTTGCGGGGCACTATGGTCTTTCGGCTGATGAAGTCATGGCGACAGGAGGCAGTGATGAGACACTGGAGCTGGCATTCATGGCCTATTCTCAGGATGGGGTTGCCTTCGCAGATGAGACCTATGGGTTTTATGGCGTCTTTGCGGATCTTCATCATCTGGATGTGAAACTGATTCCTCTGGCGGAAGATTTTTC
Source organism: Solobacterium sp. (assembly GCA_017469355.1). Taxonomy (GTDB): domain Bacteria; phylum Bacillota_I; class Bacilli_A; order Erysipelotrichales; family Erysipelotrichaceae; genus Bulleidia. The sequence continues at coordinate 9,066 of JAFUGM010000030.1, forward strand.
CATTCATCCGGAAGATTATTATGACCTGGGGAGAGAAATCATACTCGCCAATCCGAATGCGCCAACCGGGCTGTACCTCAAGAGAGAAGCGATTGAAGAAATTCTCCGACATAACCGCGATCATGTGGTGGTCGTAGATGAGGCCTATGTGGACTTTGGCAATGAATCCATGATTCCTTTGATTCATCAATATGAAAACCTGCTTGTAATTCAGACATTTTCCAAATCCCGTTCCCTTGCGGGGGCACGGATCGGATTTGCGGCAGGAAACAGTGAACTGATCAGGGATCTGGAACGGCTGCGCAATTCCCGGAACCCATATGATATTTCCCGTCAGTCTCAGTTAGCTGGGGTGAAGGCGGTAGAAGAATCTTCCTATTACCGCAGAAACTGCGAGAAGATCATCGCGGCGCGGGAATGGACGGTACGGGAACTGAACCAGCTTGGCTTCCATGGCCCGGACAGCCATACAAACTTTATCTTTGTTTCCCATGAACATCTTACCGGTCAGGAGGTATATGAGGGACTGCGTGCCCGTGGCATCCTGGTACGACACTTTGATCGGGAACGTATTAAAAACTATAATCGGATCTCTATCGGAACGATGGAGGATATGGAGCGGCTTGTGGCCGCTATGAAGGAGATTGTGACGAATGGCTAGAACAGCGGAATTGAAACGTACCACAGCTGAAACGGATATTTTTGTGGCTCTGGATCTGGACGGAGATGGAAGTTCAACCATCGATACCGGAGTTGGATTTCTGAATCATATGCTTACGTTACTGGCACGTCATTCGGGAATCTCACTTACCGTAACGTGTCATGGGGACACCGATGTGGATGATCACCACAGCACAGAGGATATCGGAATTGCGCTTGGGACCGTGTTATCAGAAGCACTGGGTGATAAAAAGGGCATTCGGCGCTATGCCAGCCTTGCCTTACCAATGGATGAAGCACTTGTGCTTGTGGCGTTGGATATTTCAGGCCGCGGCGGCCTCTACTTTGAGGTTCCGTTTCTGACTGAGAAGATCGGCACATTTGATACAGAGCTGGTGGAGGAGTTCATGCATGCGTTTGCGGTGAATTCCGGAATGACCCTGCATATGCAGAAACTTGCCGGTAAGAACAGCCATCATGTCAGTGAGGCGTGTTTTAAAGGGCTGGCCCGGGTATTGCGGGAAGCGATATCTGTGGATGAACGGTTTCAGGATGCGGTGCCTTCCACCAAGGGGGTGTTATGAGTCTTGAGGAAAAGCTGAATCGACTGTTTGAGGGGTTCGGTTATCAGAAGTTCAAGATGTCAAAGTTTGAGGAATATGACCTGTATGCCTCAAACAAGGACTTTCTTACCAGCAGTCAGCTGATCACATTTACGGACCTGGATGGCAGTCTGCTAGCGCTGAAGCCGGATATCACACTTTCGATTATCAAAAGTACATTTGAACCGCGCAAGGTTTATTACAACGAAATGGTTTACCGCCCCAAAGACCATCACTACAAGGAAATTCCCCAGGCGGGAGTGGAATGTATCGGGACGATCGATTCCTATCAGGAAGCTGAAGTTATTGCTCTTGCGGCGAAGGCACTGAGTGCGGTGGACCCCAATTATATTCTCCGGGTATCCGATGTTGGATATGTCAGAACCTTCCTTGAAGAAGCGAAGGTTGATGAAACCTATCAGAAGTTCATTCTGGAGGCGCTTGCGGAGAAAAATGCGGACTACATGAAGTCCTTGGTGAAGCAGGGAATTCTGAACGCTTCCACGGGAGAAGTTCTCGTGAAACTGGTTTCTCTGTATCAGCCGCTGCGATCGGGAATTAAGGAAATTCGCGGTGCTGTGGATTCCCCTGCCTGTAACGTGATTCTCGATCACCTGCAGGAAGTCGCTTCCATTCTGAATGGATTTGATGTGCTTGATCACATCTATCTGGATCTTTCATTGATGAACTCCATGGATTATTACAATGGCCTGATATTCCAGGGTGCAGTCAGTGATATTCCCTTTACCGTGCTTTCGGGCGGACGGTATGACCGGCTCCCTGAAAAGATGGGAAAGCGATTTGGGGCGATTGGCTTTGCGGTATATATGGACGTCGTAGAGACCCGGAAGAAATCCCGCCGTCATTATGATGGAGATCTGTTGATTCTTTACAGTGAGAAGGACTCTTCGATTACGCTGGCTAAAGTGGTGAATCACTTCTCAGCGCAGGGTTGGAAGGTACGGGCGGAACGCATCGATACCCATCCGGAAGAAGTCCGCTGGAAGCGCGTGATGCGCTTAAAGGAAGCGAAGAAGGAGGCAGGCATATGATCAATGTGGCACTGCCGAAGGGCAGACTCGGTGATCAGGTATACGATATCCTGGCAAAGGCCGGTTATGAATGCCCGGAGATTCTGGATAAGAAATCCAGAAAACTCGTATTTGAAAACAAAGAGCGGGGAGTCCGCTACTTCTCGGTCAAACCGAGTGATGTCGGTGTTTATGTCGAGCGTGGCGCAGCGGATGTTGGCATCGCGGGGAAAGACATTCTTCTCGAACATCGTCCGGATGTATATGAACTTCTCGATCTTGGCATCGGCGTATGCCGGTTATGTATTGCCGGGTATCCTGATTTTTATGACGATACTGACCGGCCGCTCAAGGTTGCGACGAAGTTCCCGCATGTCGCACGGGCGTACTATGAAGAAAAGGGCAGAGATATCGACATCATCAAGCTGCACGGATCCATTGAACTGGCTCCGATTCTGAAGCTGTCCGATGTCATCTGCGATATTGTGGAAACCGGAAGCACCCTGAAGGAAAACAATCTGGTAGTTCTGGAGGAAGTGGAACCGGTCAGTGCCCGTTTCATCGCCAATAAGGTTTCCTGGCAATTCCATCATGAGGAAATTCTGGCTATGAAGAACGCACTGGAGAACGGGGAGGCACATAAGCTATGATTCGCATTTATCACACCGATACCATTGATGAAGAAGAGATCTTCTCCCGCAGCAGTGAGCAGCGCGATGTGGCGCCGGCAGTTTCTGCGATTATCGCGGAAGTGAAGGAGCGGAAAGATGAAGCGCTCAAGGAATTTACCGAGCGGTTTGATGGCGTTCGCCTCGATGATCTTGCGGTGAGTGAAAAAGAAATTGAAGAAGCGGTGAGAGAAGTCGATCCGGCATTGATTGCGGTTATGTCGGAAGCAGCAGAACGCATCGCTCATTACCATGAGCGCCAGGTACGCTACGATTATTCTGTAACCGATGAAGCAGGGGTTGTGCTTGGCCAGCGAGTCCTTCCCCTGGAACGGGTTGGCGTCTATGTGCCAGGAGGCACTGCAGCATATCCCAGCACTGTATTGATGGATACCATACCTGCCCGTATCGCAGGTGTGCCGGAGATTATCATGGTTACCCCTCCGGGCCGTGATGGCAAAGTCAATCCGAATATTCTTGCGGCGGCGTATATCGCTGGAGTTACAAAGATCTTCAAGGTTGGCGGTGCGCAGGCAGTTGCGGCGTTAGCCTATGGGACAGAGTCCATTCCCTCGGTAGACAAGATCGTTGGCCCAGGAAATGCTTATGTGGCAGAAGCCAAGAAACAGGTGTTCGGCCAGGTTGGCATTGATATGGTTGCCGGTCCAAGTGAAGTTCTTGTGATCGCCGATGCGTTGTCCAACCCGGTTTATGTCGCGGCCGATCTTTTGTCGCAGGCAGAACATGACCGGATGGCCTCAGCCGTTCTCATTACCGATTCCGCCTCGCTTGCGGAAGCGGTAAGGGACGAGATTGAGGCACAGCTGCGTACCTTGGAGCGGGAAGAGATTGCCCGGGCATCCATTGAACATAACGGAAAGATTATCGTGGTAAAGGATCTCAAGGAAGGTGTCCGCTGTTCCAATCGAATCGCTCCGGAACATCTCGAACTCTGTGTGGAAGATCCATTCGCCATGTTGGGAGAGATTACCAATGCCGGTTCGGTATTCCTTGGCCGATATAACCCGGAACCTCTGGGCGACTATTTTGCTGGGCCGAATCATACCCTTCCCACCATGGGAACTGCCCGGTTCTACAGCCCGCTTTCCGTAGATGATTTTGTCAAGAGGATGCAGTACAGCTACTTTTCCAAAGATGCTCTGGCTGAACATGCGGGAAAGGTGAGCCTGTTTGCCCGCTCGGAAGGATTGACTGCCCATGCCAGAGCGATTGAGCTTCGCTTTGAAGAGGAAGAGAAATGATTGCGGTTGTGGATTACGGGGTGGGAAACCTGTTTTCCCTGAAGTGTTCTTTGAATGCGATTCAGGAAGAGGCCATCATCACCCGTAAGGAAGAAGAAATCAAAGCGGCAGACCATGTCATTCTGCCTGGGGTTGGCGCATTTGGGGATGCGGTACGCAAACTGCGGGAGACCGGGATGTTTGATGTGGTAAAGGAAACTGCAGCTTCAGGAACACCGATCCTTGGCATCTGTGTGGGAATGCAGCTGTTATTTGAAAGGGATCTGGAGTTTGGCACCCATGAAGGACTTGGCTTGATTCCGGGAACCGTAGATGCGATTGAACCACGCATTCCCGATCAGTTTGATGTGCCCCATATGGGGTGGAACCCATTGCATTACACGAAGGAGTGCGCACTGTTTCGTGGACTTCCGGAACAAACATGTGTTTACTTTGTGCATTCCTATGCGGCATTTGGATGTGATGCCTACGTGACCGCTGAGGCGGAGTATGGAATTCCCTTAACGGCTGCCGTACAAAACGGTAATGTCTATGGCACCCAGTTTCATCCAGAGAAAAGCGGGAATGCCGGACTAGCCATATTGAAGAACTTCTGTGAGTTGTGAGGACTGGTTATGATTCTGATTCCGGCAATAGATTTATATGAACGAAAGGCGGTCCGCTTATTTAAGGGACAGTATGATCAGATGACGGTCTATACGAATGACCCGGCTGCCAAGGCAAAGGAGATTGAGGCGAGCGGCGCCTCCTGGCTCCATGTGGTTGATCTGGAAGGCGCACGGGATGGCACTACGCCAAATCTTGAAGTGATTCAGGAGATTGCCTCATCTACTTCATTGAAGATTGAAGCGGGCGGAGGAATCCGCTCGATCGAAACCATTGAAACCATATTAGGCGCAGGGGTCACCCGCGTCATCATTGGTACCCGGGCTCTGGAAGATGAAACATTTCTGAAGGAAGCGCTGGACAGGTTTGGTTCAGCGATTGCGGTTGGTGTAGATGCCAAGGATGGCTATGTGGCGACGCATGGATGGACAAAAGTCAGTGACCAGGACGCAGAAGCCTTTATCGCACATCTCAGAGATCTTGGAACAGCTTCTGTCATTGCGACGGACATCAGTAAAGATGGCGCTATGAAGGGCACTAACCTTGAACTGTATCGGCGTCTCAGTGCGCTTGAGGGAATTGATATTATCGCAAGCGGCGGTGTTTCTTCCTTAGAGGATATCCGGGCGCTGAGGGAGATTGGTGTTTCCGGTGCGATTCTTGGGAAAGCGATGTATACCGGTGCGGTGGATCTTGGCGAAGCACTTCGTACCGCTGAGGGGGAATTATGATCACAAAACGGATTATCCCCTGTCTTGATGTAAAGAATGGACGGGTGGTGAAAGGAACGAATTTTGAGGGCCTTAAGGATGTGGAAGATCCGGTAAAGCTCGCCTCTGCCTATTCCGAAAGCGGAGCGGATGAACTGGTGTTCTATGACATCACCGCTTCCCATGAACAGCGAAAACTGTTCACGGATATTCTGGAAGCAGCTGCTTCCAATATCTTCATACCTTTGACCGTAGGCGGAGGAATTAACTCCGTAGATGATTTTGAGCGGGTGCTGCGATGCGGAGCGGATAAGGTTTCCGTCAACAGCGGTGCGATCCGCCGGCCGGATCTCATTCCTGAGGCCGCCGCAAAATACGGAAGTCAGTGTGTTGTGCTTTCGGTTGACGCAAAGCGGGTAAACGGCACCTTCCATGTGTTCCAGAACGGTGGCCGGATTGACACGGGGCTGGACGCACTGGAATGGATTAAAGACGGTGTTGCCCATGGAGCAGGAGAAGTCGTACTGAACTCCATCGATACCGACGGGGTAAAACAGGGATTTGATCTGGAAATGCTAAAGGCAGTCAATGCAATTGTACGGGTTCCTGTTATCGCTTCCGGCGGTGCGGGAAGCGCAGCCGATTTTGTGGAACTGTTCCATGAGATTCCCGAAATCAGCGCAGGTCTTGCGGCGTCGATCTTCCATTATGGGGAAGTGACGATTCATGATCTTAAGGAAGAACTGCGCAGGGAAGGAATTCAGGTGCGCTTATGATTCGGGAAGAAGATATCAAATGGGATGAGAAGGGACTCGTCCCCTGTATCATTCAGGACTATGACACTGGCCGGGTGCTGACACTTGCCTATATGAATCGGGAGAGTTTTCGGATTTCCGTGAAGAAGGGGATGACCTGTTTCTGGTCACGGAGTCGGAGAGAACTATGGTTAAAGGGCGAGACCTCCGGAAATTACCAGCATATTGTGACGATGGAAGCAGATTGTGATGCGGATGCGCTGCTGGTGCGGGTACGCAAGGACGGGCCGGCCTGTCATCTTGGACACGACAGCTGCTTTGATACGGAGTTGAACCTGAAGTTTGAGGAGAAGGAAGATGAGTGAACAATTTGAATTGAGTACCTTGTATGAACTGCTGGAAGGCAGAAAGAAACAACTGCCGGAAGGGTCCTATACGACCTATCTCTTTGAAAAGGGATTGGATAAGATTCTGAAGAAGGTTGGCGAAGAGTGCACGGAAGTCATCATCGCCGCCAAGGATCAGGATCGTAAGGAGACCATCTATGAGATCGCTGATCTTACCTATCATGTGATGGTGTTGATGGTGGAAGCGGGGATTTCACTGGAGGAAATCCGTACGGAACTGGAGAGCCGTCATGTGATTGACCATAAGGTCAAGCAGGAAAAGATGGCCAGTGACAGTGAATAGACAACTCCCGGACAGAGAGTTGTTTTTCTGTGGAAACGTAAGTTCCATTTCAGAAGGCACAAAAATGAAGTGGAAATAAGTCTTACAGCAGTAATGCAGATTGAATGATATGCATTTTTTTACTGGTGAAACGTATAAGAAAGGAACGCAATTACCCGATGGCAGGAACCTTTTGAACCATCGTTATAAACGGTATAATCGTTTGGGGTAGGTGCGCCAGTTCGGCGTCAGTAATATAACAGGGTGAAACTCCCTGTCCGGTAAAGTCGTAGCGGACAGCCGGTACTCAGTCTTGGAGCCAGAGCCGTGAGGTGAGGTTTAAGCGTAGACAGAGAAGCACACGGACCGCA
>JAFUGM010000031.1 GCA_017469355.1 Solobacterium sp.
AAGATGAAGAAGAGGAAGACGAAATCCGTCCCGCCCGCAAACGTAAGGCAGAGCGGATTGCTGAAGAAGAAATAGAAGAAGAGGAGCCTGTTTATACTGCTCCTGCAGAACCGGTTAAACCGGTGATGAAGCGGGTTGAGGTAACGCAGGCGATTCCGGCACAGAAGCCGGCAGAATCTGCCGCTTTTACAACGGACAGTCGTACATCACAGCTCTTCAGTAATAACAACACCAGCACAGCGAATGACAGTGTGTTCAATCGTCCGTCACCCGCACCGCAGGCACAGCCTCGTCCGACCTTTGAAACAAAACCTGCACCGGCTGCTTCGGCATCCTCCTTTATATCTGCGGATAAGACACAGTCGATTTCAACCAAGCCGCGCACTTCAGCTGCTGTACCACAGGAAAGTGCACCGAAACCTGCGCCTGCTACAAGAAGAGGTGGAAATGTTTATGAGTTCCGTCCGGTAATCTCACCGATCTTCGGTGTCGATGAAAAGGATGCTAACGCATACCACTATGTACCGAAAACAGAAGTAGAACCGGTGGTTCATAAAGTGGAGTCGACCAAGATTATATCTCCGATTTACGGCATTTCTCAGGCTGCCGAACCGGAACCTAAACCAGTGGAAGCAGAACGTCGTCCTTCCACACCGGAAGTTGTAACGAATAACTCATTCTTCACGCCAGAAGCTGTTCCTCAGGAAGAAGAGAAGAGCTTCCCGGAGTTCTCACTGGATGATATTCTCTCTGCTCGGGATGAGGAATACTCACGTCAGACCATCTTCAATACAGAAGAAGTAAAAGCACCGGATATCGATGAGACGGTCGTGATCGATTCTAACCGGTTCGCTCCGTATGACCAGCAGACGCTGGACTTCGATCCGAAGAAATAATTGTGTATTACTTTATAGGAATCAAGGGCACCGGAATGGCTGCCCTTGCCTGTTTGATGGACGATATGGGATATGAAGTGAAGGGGAGCGACCTTCCCACTCATTTCTTCCCGGAAGATGAACTTCGCCGCCGTGGCATTGAAATCCTTGACTTTGATGAATCCAATATTCAGGATGGCATGACCGTCATTATCGGGAATGCCTTCCTTGAGGATTTCCCAGAGGTAAAGGCGGCGCGTTCGAATCCCACCTGTACCTGCATGCGTTACCATGAATGTGTCGGACAGTTTATCCGCCGTTTTCGTACGATTGCGGCGGCTGGTTCCCATGGAAAAACGACGACCACCGGCATGCTTGCCAGTATGATGTCGCACATCGAGCCGACTGGCTGGTTAATTGGGGATGGCAGCGGACATGTGACGAAGGATTCGGTTTATTTCTGCCTTGAGGCAGACGAGTTCCGCCGTCATTTCCTGCCATATTATCCCGAATATGCGATTATCACCAATGTCGACCTGGATCATGTGGACTACTTTAAAGATGAAGAAGATTACCGCAGTGCTTATGAAGAGTTTGCGGGGAATGTGGCCAAGGGTCTCATTATTTATGGAGAAGATGAACAGGCACGTATGTTGAAACTGCCACAGGACGTTCCTCATTACTGGTATGGCGAACGGGAAGAGGATGACATCCGGGCAGTCAATATTCAGGAAACCTCGGATCACATGACGTATACTGTTCTCTTTCAGGGAAAGGAATACGGAACTTTTACCTTTCCGTTTGTCGGACATCATCTGTTATTGAACAGTCTTGCATGTATTGGGGTTGGAATTCTTGAAGGGCTTGACCCAAAGCTGATGGAAGAAGGGCTTGCCGCATTCCATGGGGTGAAGCGCCGGTTTGTGGTGAAGAATGAAGGGGAGAATGTTTTCATTGATGATTATGCCCATCATCCTACGGAAGTTGCGGTTACGCTTGATGCCGCAAAGAAGCGGTACCCGGATCGAAAGCTGACTGCGGTACTTAAGCCCCATCGGGCAAGTCGAGTGAAATATTTTGCGGAACAGTTTGCCTCCGCGATGTCGAGTGCAGATTCGATTTATCTCATGGAATTCGGAGCGGTAGATGATAAGCAGGATGGTACTGATATCGACATCTCCTATCTTCTGGAGCGTACTCCTGGCGCAAAGTTTCTTCCTGAAGATGAAACAGGCGTAGAATTGCTTGCCAGTGAAGCTCCGTGTGTCTATGTGTTCATGAGCTCCAAGGATATCTATACGATGGAAGAAGCGCTCTCTGAGCGGTTAAAGGAAACGAATTGACTTAAGCGGACGTCGTCCGCTTTTTGATTGGGACAGGTGTGGAATTAGACAGATTTGACTATCAGTCAAATCATGCATGACAGCGCTATCATTTTTTCTTGAAACATTTTCATTAACGTATATAATTTTAGAAAAAGAGGTACTCATTATGTTAGACGCATTGCTTTTGGATCTGGGTTCGGTGTGCCGTCAGCTTCTGCCGATACTAGGTGCCCTTGCACTTATTTATCTGTGTGTTCTGCTGAAACACCTGTGGAAGATGATTGACCAGGCTACCGAGCTTGTGAAAGGACTGGATCCTACCGTGAAATCCGTGAACCAGAGTCTGGAAAAGGTTCAGGCACCGTTGGATACAGTAGTGAAGTACAGCCATACGCTGGATGATGTCCATGATCGGACACTGGATTCTGTTCAGAAGATTTCGGAAAGTGCCGGTGAAAGCATGGATCGAGTAAAGGATTTTGTTTCCGAGAAGCTTCAGAGTCTGGACATCTATGATGATGTTCGTCCGGCCGATGAAGCTGAAGTCAGTGCTGAATGAATTGGAGGATCGAATTATGAGTGATGAAATCAGAATTGAAGATGCTGCAGAAGCGGTTGAAGAAGTCGTGGAAGAAGTCAAAGACGCAGCGGAAGAAGTAAAGGAAGCCGTAGAAGAAACCGTAACTGAGGCGAAAGAACCGGCAGAAGATACTGCCGCTTCCATCGAGCAGACGGTCGAAGATCTTCGTAAGAAGATTCAGGACATCACTTCTGATATTAAGGATGATGCTGGGGAAGTGATTGAAGAAAAGCTTTCCGATGAACAGAAGACTAAGATTCAGGAAATCAAGGAATCAACGGTGAATACCGTTAATGAAGCGATCAGCGAAGTGAAGAAGAAGGCGGAAGAAGTCAAGCAGAATGCGGACGTTCAGAAGACCATCAGCTTCCTGAAAGCCAATGCGGTAAAAGCAGTTGACAGTGCAAAGGCAAAGATTGCGGAAATCCGTCAGAATCCGGATGTCCAGAAGACACTGGATAATGCCGGAACTACAGTTCGCTCCCTTGGCGATAAGGCAACCGCAACCTATGAGAATCTGGTTTCTGAAGAACAGCGCGCAGAAATCCGCAAGGGTCTGGATAAGGCGGCGGATGCGGTTTCTTCCAGTGTTGACAGTGCTTCCAAGGCGATCAGTGATTTTGTAAGTAAGCCGGAAGTTCAGGAATCGATTGAAAAGACCAAGGCAAGTGCCAAGGATCTGGCAGAAAAGGGTTCTGCCGCAATTAAAGAGTTATTGAACAGAAACAACGGCGAATAATTGCCAGCGGCTTTCTGTATTAGAACGGAGTGCCAATGAAACGTGTAACAATATATGACGTGGCGAAAGAAGCCGGTGTCAGTCTTGCGACAGTCTCCCGTGTCATCAATGGGTCCACGGTAGTAAAAGAGCCGACAAGACAGCGGGTTCAGGCCGCAATTGAAAAACTTGGTTATAAGCCGAATGCGATTGCGCAGGGCCTTGCGCTTCAGAAGACAACCACCATTGGACTGGTGGTTCCGGAAGCCAGTTTTACCTATACTGGTCAGATCATTAACGGTCTCATCGATGTTGCGAAGATCTATAACTACAACATCATGCTGCATACCATTACTGCAGGAATTACGGATATCAACGATATCATCGAAGATATCATCAAGTCCCGTGTGGATGGCGTTGTGATCTATAACGATAAACTGGATATGGATGAAGTGGAGAAGCTGAAGCAGTACAGCATTCCCATTGTGGTTATTCAGAATCATGTTAAGGCGGATAATGTCTGCTGCGTATTCGTCGATATTGAAAAGGCGATTTATGAGCTGACCATGAAGTATCTTGAGGAAGGCAAGGATAAGATTGCCATTGTAGAAGACCGGAAGAACCGGTATTCTACCGATCAGATGGTTCGTGGAGCAGAAGCCGCATTTAAGAAGAAGGGCAAGAAGTTCAAGGGATTCGTCCGAATTCCTTCCGCTTCCAGATCCTCTTATGAATTCCTGGCTGGATATCTCAAGAACAATCGCTATGATGTGATGATCGGTAACCGTGATTCTCAGGCGATGGCAATCGTCAATGCCGCAAGAGAAAGTGGAATTTCCGTACCGGATGAGATGGAAGTTGTCTGTGTCATTGATACGAAATATAACTCCATGGTTCGTCCACAGATTTCCTCCTTCTCGATTCCTTCCTATGATCTTGGGGCTGTCTCCATGCGGGTGATGACCAAGATGCTGCAGGAACAGAGTGATTTTGACCGCGAGATTGAACTGAGTTATCTGTTTACACCGCGTCAGACAACCAATAATTGACGGAATCTTTAAGGCATAGTAAGATTCCGATTGCGATGATACGGAAACAGTAATCGGCAGAGGTTCTGCACTAGAGACGCCCCGTCTGGTGAAAGGGGTCAGAACAAACCGATGAATACACCCGTTAGCGATCTGTTGAAAGACAGACGTACCTCGGCGTTAATGAGGAAGAGTGCACATGTGTATGTGAACTAAGGTGGTACCGCGCGAAAGCGTCCTTAGAGGGCGCTTTTTTATTGAAAAAGGAGAATTTGACTATGGAATTTCTGGAAGAATTGCAATGGAGAGGGCTTGTAAAAGATGTAACGGATATTGAGGGATTAAAGGAAGCCCTTAAGACGCCGCTTACCTTGTACTGCGGGTTTGACCCGACCGCAGATTCCCTTCATGTAGGACATCTGCAACAGATCATTCTGCTGCGCCGTTATCAGCTGGCTGGACATCGTCCGATCGCGCTTTGCGGTGGGTTTACCGGCATGATTGGAGATCCCCGTCCAACGACAGAGCGTAAACTGCTGACGCATGAAGAAGTCATGCATAATGCTGACTGTATTAAGGAACAGCTGGCAATGTTTCTTTCCTTTGAAGGAGACAATGCGGCAATCATGGAGAATAACGGAAACTGGCTGAATGAAATGACACTGCTGGATTTCCTGCGTGATTATGGAAAACTGTTCAACGTGTCCTACATGTTACAGAAAGATACGATCAAGAAGCGTCTGGACTCTGGGATTTCCTATACGGAGTTCTCCTATACCATTCTTCAGGCTATTGACTGGCTGAGCCTGTATCGTAAGTATGGATGCCGTATTCAGATTGGCGGCAGTGACCAGTGGGGCAACCTTACTACCGGCATGGAACTGATCCGCAAAACGGAAGGAGAAGACGCGGCTCCTTTTGGCATCACCTCACCATTAATCACGAAGTCCGATGGCAGTAAGTTTGGAAAATCCGAAGGACGGAATATCTGGCTTGATCCAGAACGCACCTCTGCATATGAGTTCTATCAGTTCTGGCTGAACACACCGGATGCGGATGCGGTAGACTATCTGAAGCGTCTGTCCTTCCGTTCCCCAGAAGAAATCATGGCACTTGAAACATCCCTGAAGGAACATCCGGAACTCCGGGAAGCACAGAAGGCACTTGCCAGTGAGCTGACAGAAATCGTCCATGACAAGGAAGGGCTGGAGTCTGCACTTCGCATTACCGATACCTTCTTCCGTGGAAATATCATGGATCTTACTCCCGCTGAGATGAAAGCAGGCCTTGCGGGGGCACAGAATGTGCCGGTAACCGATGGAATTACCCTGATTGATACGTTAGTAGAGGCAGGTGTCTCCCGCTCCAAGAGCGATGCGAGAAAACTGATTCAGCAGGGCAGTATCAGTGTGAACGGAGAAAAGACAACCGCAATCGATGCGGTACTGCATAAAGCAGATGCGGTGGATCAGGAATTCTCCATTCTCCGCAAGGGTAAGAAGAACTATATTGTTGTGACATTTGAATAACGTTTGAGGGGTGCTGTGATATCGGCACTCCTTCTTATTTGCTAGGTATGGGAATTATGGTCCGTTCGTTGGGGTGGCGTATGGTATAATCCCTCATGAGGTAATCTATGCGCAGAATGTTAGTGGCGCTCATCTTCTGTCTTCTGTTTGCGGGATGTTCCAGGGCAAGCGAAGATGCGGGAAGTATGGCCGCTTATGAAGGATATTACAAAGCTATACAGGATAATGATCGGTTTCAGGAACGTTCGCTGTATTACAGTCTCAGTGGAGAGCTTGTTACACTTTCTGACCGTACCCATCGCTATTACGTTTTTCTTGATGATGCGCAAATCGCTATGTATGACGTTGTTCTGCTTGCGGTAGAAAATCATACTGCTTATGAAGATGCAGATCATATGATGCCAAGCATTGGCGTATTTGAATCTACAGAGTATTCCCTGATTCCTTACCAGTCCCGGGCAGATGCCGGATTTGTGAAGGGGCTTGTGCTTTCTGGGGAATGTGATTCTGATGAAGTAGAACTGGATCTTCTGGTGGAATGGCGTGATAAAAACAAAGAAAACGCACATCGTGAATATCTTGAGCTGACATTAACGAAGGATGGCTTCCTCTATACGGAAGAGGAAGTGGAAGATGCAGAGGAACAGCTTGATGAGTGAGTCTTCTTCCAAACGGGTAAAACAGTCCTTTATTGCCGGTTCTTTGACCAGTTCGGCCGGTATTTTTCTATCGAAAGCGATCGGCCTTTTTTATGTCGTTCCATTTACTGCCATCGCGACTGAAAACAATATGGTGTTCTATACCGGCGCCTATAACTATTACAATATTCTGCTTCAGATTTCTTCGGCTGGTCTTCCCTATGCGATTGCGGCGTTAATTGCCAAGTTTTCCAGCCGGGATGACTATAAGACTGTTCTGCTCGTTCGAAAACTGAGCACATTACTGCTTGGCATCAGCGGGCTGATCATGATGGCAGCGTTTATCCTGTTATCCGGACCATTATCTGTATCACTGCTTGGGGCAGATGCCACAGCGATTGATCTCAAGCAGATGCGGATCTGTTTTATCATTCTGAGTCTTGCGCTGTTTCTTGTGCCGGTGCTTTACAGTTTCCGCAGTTTTTATCAGGGCCTCAAAGACCTGCGGGCATATGCGGACAGTCAGGTCATTGAGCAGTTATCAAGAGTTGCGGCGCTATTGGGACTTGGGGCACTTGTTGTTTATGGCTTCCATATGGACCGCATCTGGGCGATCTATATGGCTGTGCTTTCTACCTCCATTGGAGCACTTGTGGCGATTCTTTATTACGTTCGTTATGACCGCCGTCATATCGGACAGATTAATCGTCTTGCCCGGGCACAGGAAGGGGAAGCAGAAGATAAGCTTCTGTTAATCAAGGAACTGTTTGCCTTTGGTATTCCGTATCTTACTGTGTCGATTCTAGGCAACTCTCAGACCCTGATCAATACGCATTTCTTCATCTCACTGAATACATCGCTTGGAATGAAGTATGAAACCGCAAAGCTTCTCTATGGCATTATTCAGATGCAGTGTGACAAGATTACTTCCATTCCTCAGGTGCTGGGAATTGGGTTTTCTGCCGGAATTGTCCCGTATATGACCATTGCCTTAGAGAAACGGGATATGAAGGAGCTTCATAAGAATATCCGGGAATGTCTTGATACGGTATTGTTTTTCGCAATTCCGATCTGCTTTGCGATGTTTGTGCTGGCGCGTCCCGTTTATTATCTGATGTATGGTGCCGCAAATCTCAATTATGGGGAAAGTGCGCTGCGCTGGTCCAGTTTCCTGGCACTTGCGACAACGATTACCCCAATCTGCAGCTCTATGATGATGACTCTACATCTGCGGCGGGAGAGTATCTTCTATCTGTTTATCGGTTTTGTGGTGAAATGCATTACCTTCTATCCCTTGATTCGCTATACCGGTTACTCTGGCGCTATTACATCCAGTGTTCTTTGTTCTATGACGATTATCTATCTCTGCCTGGCGAAGATTTCCAATAAGTTTGATGTGAATTACAAGCTTACTGCGATCCGGGCATGTAAGATGTTGTTGGCATGTCTTTGTATGAATGGGGCCTTTGTGGTGATGAGAATGGCTGGCTTCTCCATCGTGGAGAATCATCGCTTGCTTGCGGTAGGACAGATGGCAGTCTATGCCCTGGTTGGAATCGTTGTTTATCTCTATGTGACATCGTTAATGAAGGTTCCTCAGTCCATCTTCCATATCAGTTCCATGAAAGAACTGATTCAGCGTCTTGTAAAGGGACAGCTTCGTTCGAGGAAAAAGTGATGCGGCTGGATAAGATGTTGGCAGATCTTGGGTATGGAACCAGGAATGAAATCCGAAAGGCTTGTCGTCAGGGACGAATTGTTCTGAATGGAGAATATGTAAAAGATTGTTCCATCCATGTAAATCCAGAGGAAGATGAAGTTCTCGTAGATGAAGAACCGGTGCTCTATTCCCGCTATGTTTATTTCATGTTAAATAAACCGATCGGTGTGGTCAGTGCGACTTCCGATCGGCAGATGACGGTACTGGATCTGATTGACTCTGGTATTAAGGGATTATTTCCCGTAGGACGTCTGGATAAAGATACAGAAGGGCTGTTATTAATCACCAATGACGGGCAGCTGGGACATCGTCTGCTGTCTCCCCGTCATCATGTGGAAAAGGAATATGAAGTGGAACTGGCGCTGCCGTTAAAGGAAGAGGATGTGACTCGCTTCGCAAGCGGCATTCAGCTTTCAGATGGGGAACGCTGTCTTCCTTCAACGCTTATCATTACCTCTGAAACTGCCGCCAGAGTCATTCTGACGGAAGGAAAGTACCACCAGATCAAACGGATGTTTGAGGCGGTTGGAAATCAGGTCGTTGGATTAAAACGAGTGCGCATGAAACATCTTGTGCTGGATGAATCATTGGCACCGGGCGAATATCGGGAACTTACAAAAGAGGAACTTGCGGATCTTAAAGAATTGGCCGGTTCTGATGAATGATGCGGAAGACACCAGTCTTCGCATACTGTTCCAGGGTTTCAATTACTTCTGAAGTCAGAGAAGTAGGGGTGGAACTGCCGGAGGTAACCGCAATGGTTTCACATCCTTCCAGGAGTTCTTCCTTCAGATCATCTGCGGTTTCTATCAGCAGTGCAGCGGGAATTCCCGCTTTTTTTCCGATTTCTCTGAGCTGGTTGGAGTTATTGGAATGGGGATCTCCGACTACGATCAGAAGATCGGTATCTGTTAATGACATCACGGCATTCTGCCGCATGGATGTCGCATTACAGATTTCAGGGGATACCCTGGCATCGGGATACTTCCCTCGGCAGGCTTCAATCAGATCTGCAGTATCAAGGATGGAAAGGGTCGTCTGATTGGTAATTAATACATCGGTGAGCTCCGGAAGATGTTGTAGATCAGCTGTTTCACTGATCAGGTGAACCCGCTCGCTGAGGCTGACGGCACCTTCGGCTTCCGGATGATGTTTCTTTCCGATATATAACACATCCCCATGTTTCACATGGTTTCGTATCAACGTATGTGTCTTTTCCACATCCGGGCAGGTCGCATCGACAATGGTAAGACCTTTGGCTTTTGCTGTTGCCTTTACTTCATCCGAAACACCATGGGCGGTAAAGATCACCACGCCTTGATCAATCTGATCCAGAAGCTCGAGACGAGTCATCCCGGGCTGTTCCAGACATTGAATGCCTAACTCCTGACATGCCTCTACGACAAACCGGTTATGTACGATCATTCCCAACATGACAATCGGGACATCCGGATACTGTTCCGCGGTCTGTCGGGCGATTTTGATTGCCCGGACAACACCCTGACAATACCCTCTGGGACTGACTTTAATGATCTTCATGGCGCGACCTCCATAAATCCATTATAATTTCTCTTGATTTCGGAAAGAGTGAAGTATGAAAAAATTTGAAGATTTTAATTTACATAAAAAAACGATGAAGTTCATCGAGCTGAATCACTTTAAAACACCGACCCCGGTGCAGGAAGAGGTGATTCCCGCACTTTTAAAGGGAAGGGATGTCATCGGTATTTCCAAGACCGGTACAGGAAAATCCCATGCATATCTGATTCCGATCATGGAAAAGGTAAACAGTGCTTCTGATGAGGTGCAGGCGGTAATTACTGCACCTACCAGAGAACTGGCAGCTCAGATCTATGAAAAAGCACGGCTTATGAATCAGTCGGATGAGCGTCTGCGGATTCGTCTTTATGTCGGCGGGAAGGATCGTGAGAAGGATATTCGTCAGCTGAACAGCTCACAGCCCCATATTGCGATCGGAACTCCTGGCCGAATTAAGGACCTGTTTCTGGAAGAGGGGGCATTGCGTATTGATAAGGCAGATCTGCTTGTCATTGATGAAGCGGATATGACCCTGGAATATGGCTTTCTTAATGAGATTGACGCCTTTGCGGGACGAATGAAGGAAACGCTTCAGATGGCCGCATTTTCGGCGACGGTTCCTGAACAGCTGAAGCCATTTCTCAAGAAGTACATGCATCAGCCGGTGACCATACGGATTGAAGAAGAGCGTTTTACCCCAGAGATTACTCATGTCCTGGTGCCTTGTTATCACCATACCTATACCGAGGTAATTCGTTCCATTCTTCCCGGGTTTCAGCCTTATGTATGCCTGATCTTTGCGAATACCAGAGAAATGGCACATGAGATCGCAGAAGATCTTCGCTCCATGAAACTTCCTGTAACCGAACTACATGGCGATCTGGAAAGCAGAAAACGGAAACAGGCGATGAAAGAACTTGCGTTAGGAGTAAACTCCTATGTCGTAGCGACCGACCTGGCGGCACGTGGCATCGATCTTGATACGGTCACGCATGTCATTTCCTGTGGATTTCCAGAAGATCTGGAATTCTATGTGCATCGGGCAGGGCGTACCGCACGGGCTGGTTCTACCGGCATCTGCTATGCGCTTTACAAAGAAGAAGATGATGAGTCAATCCGCTCCCTGATGAAATCAGGAATCCGGTTTGAACACCGCCGGTATCGAAAGGATGGCTGGCAGGATCTGTTCCCGTATGGAAGAAAGCGTCTCAAGAAGGATGACGAAATTGAGAAGCAGATATCCATGATCATGACAAAAAAGAATACAAAGGTAAAACCTGGTTATAAGAAAAAGCGTGCTGCCGAGATTGAACGTATTCATCGTAAGAAGAAGCGGGAATTCATCCGCTCAAAGATCAAAGAAGAAAAGCTTGCGCGCTATAAAGAGCGTTCCCGCAGGGAGAATGAGAAGTGATTATCGGAAGTCACGTGTCGATGAGTGCTCCGGAATTTGTGGAAGGAGCGGTCAAAGAGGCATTGTGTTATGATGCGACAGCTCTGATGTTATATACCGGTGCGCCACAGAATACCAGAAGGAAACCAATCGAAGAACTTCATATTGAGGAAGCGGCTTCTTTGATGAAGGCACATGGAATTCCCATGGAACATATGATCATTCATGCGCCATATATCATCAATCCGGCAAACTCGGTAAAGCCAGAGGTCATGGAAATCGCCAGAACCTTCCTTGTGGAGGAAGTAAAGCGTACCGCATCGATCGGTGCCAGGTATCTTGTATTACATCCTGGCAGTTATACTTCCACGGATCTTCAAACCGGTATCACTACAGCAATTCAGCAGCTCAATGCGATTGATTCAGAACTCGTTGATGATGTTGTAATCTGCCTGGAAACCATGGCTGGAAAGGGCAGTGAAATCGGATTTCGGATGGAACAGCTTGCGGAGATTCTTGAAGGACTGAATTCACCAGAGAAATTCGGTGTCTGTCTTGATACATGTCATATGCACGATGCGGGATATGATATTACGGAGTTTGATGGGATTCTGGATGAATTTGATCATCTGATTGGGCTGTCCCGTCTTCATGTGATTCACCTCAATGATTCCAAAAACCCATGCGGGGCTCGCAAGGACCGTCATGAAAATATTGGATTTGGCAGGATTGGGTTTGAGGCGCTGCATCGTGTTGCCATAAATCCAAGAGTGGCACATATTCCAAAGATTCTTGAAACCCCATGGGTAAAAGGGAGTGCTCCTTATAAAACCGAACTTGCGCAGCTTCGTTCCGGCAGATTTGATAAGCACATACTGGAAGAACTTGGGCATGAATAAAAAGATGGAGAACGCTGTGCGCTCTCCGTTTTTTCAAGCATGACGTTCTGCCAGGATAGCCTGAATTTCCTGTTTGAGGCAGGATACCAGTTCCTCCTGAGGAATTTGCCGGACAATTTCACCATGACGGAAGAGGATTCCTCCGTCCTTGGATCCGGCAATTCCGACATCAGCCCGGCCAGCTTCCTGAATTCCGTTTACCGGACATCCCATGACCGCAACGGTAATTCCTTCATGAATCGTTGTCAGATATTCTTCGATCTCCTTTACGATCGGCAGCATATTATATTGAATTCTTCCGCAGGTAGGGCAGGCGATAAGGTCCGGGACATTATCGTAGAGGCCAAAGCAGTTCAGAAGCTGTTTTCCAATAATCAGTTCTTCTTTTGGCGGACCGGATACCGAGATCCGTATCGTATCTCCGATTCCTTCATGAAGTAAGGTGCCTAGTGCTGCGGAGCTTTTTACGGCAGAGCCGGTAAATCCACCAGCTTCCGTTACTCCAAGATGCAGGGGATAGGGAAAGGCTTTAGAAGCAGCTTCATAGGCTGCGATGGTAAGAGCCACATTACTGGACTTGAAGGAAAGACAGATATCATGGAAGTCCAGTTCCTCCAATATGTTCACATGGGCACGGGCACTGTCTACCATGGCTTCCGCACATGGGCCGCCATAGGTTTCAATCAGCCGTTTTTCAAGAGAACCGCTGTTGATTCCAATTCGTATTGGAACATGATGTTCCTTACAGCTGCGTACCACAGCTTCTGTGTGGGATCGATCGCCAATATTTCCGGGATTGATGCGAATCGCATCTACGCCCTGTTCCAAGGCATTTAAGGCAAGCAGGTAATTAAAATGAATATCTGCCACAACAGGGATATGAATCTGTTTCTTCAAAGCAGCGATGGAATGACTGTCTTCTTCATCCAGAACAGCCACCCGGATAACTTCACATCCACGTTCTTCCAGTTCCAGAATCTGGCGGACAGAAGCTTCTGTATCTTTTACCGGCACATTGGTCATGGACTGAAGAACGCAGCGGTTCTGCCCGCCAATCTGCACGGAACCGACATGAATCGGTCTGGTCTCTGTACGTTTCATAAGATTTCCTCTTTTGAACCATTATGGCATTGAAATCCGTTTCCTTCCAGCGTGTTTCCTGCTGGAAACTTATGCTGGTTTGCATATAATAGTTGCGGAGGTTAGAACCATATGGACTACAGTAAACTCGCACTTGAACTACATGAACAATATCACGGTAAGATCGAAGTCACTTCTAAGGTGAAGGTAGAAACTGCAGATGATCTCAGCACCGCCTATACACCGGGAGTCGCGGAACCGTGCCGGAAAATTCATTCCAATCCGGATGATGTCTATCGGTATACCTCCAAGGGAAACATGGTTGCGGTTGTGACAGACGGTACCGCTGTTCTTGGACTTGGCGATATCGGTCCTGCGGCAGGTCTTCCAGTTATGGAAGGCAAGGCGGTCCTGTTCAAACAGTTCGGTGGTGTTGACGCATTCCCGATCTGTCTTGATACCAAGGATACCGATGAGATCGTTGAGACCGTTATACGGATTGCGCCTTCGTTTGGCGGAATCAATCTGGAAGATATTGCGGCACCGCGTTGTTTTGAGATTGAACGCCGTCTGAAGGAACGTCTGGATATTCCGGTCTTCCATGATGATCAGCATGGGACGGCAATCGTTCTGCTTGCGGCATTGATAAATGCATTAAAAGTGACCGGTAAGAAGGCGGAAGACGTCAGAATTGTGCTCTCTGGAGCAGGAAGCGCTGGAACTGCAATTGTAAAGCTGCTGTTAGATTATGGATTCCAATCCTTCCTGGTATGTGACCGAAATGGAATCATCAACACGGAGAATGCGTCTAACTCCGCAAAGAAGGAACTTGCGGAACTCACGAATCATGATCATATCTCTGGAACCCTGGCAGATGCATTAGCAGGGGCAGATGTATTTATCGGAGTTTCCGGTCCAGGTCTTGTGACAAAAGAGATGGTTTCTTCGATGAACAACGATGCGATCGTATTTGCGATGGCAAATCCGGTGCCGGAAATCATGCCAGATGAGGCAAAAGCTGCTGGAGCTCGCATCGTTGGGACTGGACGTAGCGACTTTGCGAATCAGATTAATAATGTGCTTGTGTTCCCGGGTATCTTCCGGGGGGCATTGGATGTACGCGCAAAGGAAATCAACAATGAGATGAAGCTTGCGGCCGCAAAGGCATTAGCAGATCTTGTGAAGGAAGAAGAGCTTTGCGAAACCTGCGTAATTCCCAGCGTATTCCATCCCGAAGCTGCCAAAGCTGTGGCGGAAGCAGTAGCGCAGGCTGCCAGGGAGACTGGCGCTGCCCGCATCTGATTATGATGGGAGGGAGAACAGGAGATGCGAGTTCTCATAAAGTTCTTCCATTCCCAATTTCGATATGCTAAAATACGTTTTGCGTAAAAATCAGGAGGAAAGACGATGCCCAGAGACAATATTACATTTAAGTGCAGTGTCTGCGGAGAAGAAAACTATATCGGTACCCGTAACAAGCGGAAGCATGCCGAAAAAATGGAAATCAAAAAGTACTGCCCCCGCTGCAACAAAAAGACAGTTCACAAGGAGAAAAAGTAATCTGCGGATTACTTTTTTATTCATATGAAAATAGAGACACTTCCAATCGGGTTATATCAGGAAAACAGCTATATTCTGCACGATCAGGATCATGTGCTTTTTATTGACCCCGGAAGATTTGGAAGTGAACTGGCTGCTCATGTGTCTGCGAAAGAAACCGTAGATGGAATCGTTCTTACTCATGGTCATGAGGATCATACCGGTGCGGTTGATGATCTTGTGGATCTGTTTCACTGCCCGGTCTACATGCATCCGGGTGATCTTGATATGATCGATCCGCACGCTGCTCCGACAAGTTACGCAGCTCCAGTCTATGCGGAAGTTAAAGAACTTGAGGAAGGGGAGGTTACCATCGGAAGCTTTACGCTGACGATCTATCATACACCAGGCCATTCCAGGGGATCAGTGCTTGTACAATATCGAAATCGTCTGTTTACCGGAGATACGCTCTTTGCGGGATCGATTGGCAGAACAGATCTGTTTGGTGGAGATGACAGGGAGATGGTTGTTTCCCTGAAGCGGATTCGTGAACTCCCCAATGATCTCTGGGTTTATCCAGGGCATGGGGAGGCGACAACCATCGGTCAGGAAAAACAGACCAATCCCTATCTCTATTATCTGTTAGCGGATTTATAAGGTATCTTCGGATATCTTTTTATTCGACAACTTCATCACGCAGAACGTCATAGTCATAGATATGCCCATCCTGAACACTTACCTGCATGACTTCCGCCAGTGGGGACTGAATGGTCACATCCATGCGATTTTGATGAACAGAAAGGGAAAATGTTACTCCATTTTCCTGATAGGTTCCATCCATCAGCTGATCGTTTTTAATCTCGCATTGAAGAAAGCGGATGACTGCGGCTTCCTCGGCAGTGTAGCGATTGATCTGTTCCAGATTCACTGCTGTTTTCATCCGGTTTTCCAGATTGGTAATGATCGTCAATACTAACATTCCGCAAAGCAGAAACAGCCCAAGAAAATATAGACTGGCAAACCCCTTATTCCAATGGACCAAGGCACTGGGTGATCTCAGGTGTCCCCGGGTGGGCATACAGAATATACAGTAGTCCTCCTTTCGTTTGAAATGACATGGATTCAAGATCCGTAAGAAAGATCTGGGTCCCAGGATCTGAAAGTACAAGGCGCTCATTGACTAAGCGAAGCCGCATCTGCGTTCCATGATGGGTCAGGTCTACTTCTGCTTCCTTTACCTCAAACGCTTCGCTTACCGCAATGACGCGTCTTAATTGGGTGATTCCCATTTCATCCTGAAGGGAAACAGGTCGTTCCAGCGCATGAATTGTAATGGAAAGCAATGAGGTTACGATCGGCATCAGAAACGCTGTGATTAAAAGGGTAATCAATAACTGTTCCAGGATGTATCCGCCGGTTCGACCGGTTCGTCTTCTTCCTCGATACATATGCATTCTCCAATCTGACTTACGATTGAAGTGAAGGAATCTTCGGAACGCTGTTGCGCAATGGTTAATGCTTCTTTTGTGTTCCATGACGATGTGATGAGGCTGGATACCGTGATGGAAAGCACGGAGACCACCGCAATTGCGATCAAGGCGTCACTTAATACAAATCCTTCACTCTGGAAACACCAGGGTTCCCGGTCCAAGTTCAATGATGATTTCTGAAACATGATTTCCCCGTTGAAACTGCAGGGTGCGGGCCTGATTGATATTCCCATTTTCGAAAAATCGGATTGCCGGATAATTCTGGTCTGTATCATCTTCATATGCTTTGACTTCTCCTTTCCGCATGGCTTCGCTTTTTAGACGCAGATACTGATCGGGAAACAGATCATACGCGTTATTTGAAATGTGGAAGGACTGCAGGAACAGCGAAGTCAATACGGTCAGGATTACCGTGGAGACCAGCAGTTCCAGCAGCGCAAATCCACTATGAAGCGACCGCCTGGCCGCCAGAGAGGGAGATTGTTCTTCCATCATCACAACGTGTCTGTTCCTCTGTAAGTAATCCCGCGGAAATCAGATCAGAAACACTTCCTGGATTTTCGTCATTTTCCAATCGATACTGCAATACAGCAGAATCGACGGTTTTCGTCAATGCATTACAACCTTTTGTTCCGACAATGCCAAGTGTTTTCTGAATATTTGGCACCGTGAGGAGAAACAGGATCGCGATGATCGTTACGACAATCACCATTTCTAAAAGAGTAAAACCATTCTGTTGTTTAATTTTCATTTCATTCTCCTTCAAATTGAACCTAGAATCGCCATTGGCAGCATCAATATCCGATAGACTGCGATGAGTACGATTCCAATTGAGACATACGTGAGCACCTGTACGGTTCGCGTGATTTTCCTGCATTGACGCTGTGCGCGCTCCTTTGACATCACAAGATATCCTTCCAGCATCACTTCCGTATCGAGCGACGTGCAGGCAATGCGCATAAAGCGGATTAACGCAGGATCCAGCCACATCAGCTCTACGGCTTCCTGGAATGAATTTCCAAGCAGCAGTCCCCGCTCCATCACTTCTGCCAGAAATGCGATAACAGGACGTGAAGTTACGCTTTTAAGAATGCGCAGACTTTCTCTTGTGGAGACATTCATCCGGATACATTGAAGAAAGAACCGGATGAAGTCGGCAGATTCATACTGCACATAGATCGAAGCAGGGAAATGCCTTGCGAGAAGACAGTAGAATTTGACCTGATTCGATGGTTTGTTTAACAGTACACATCCGCTTCCTGATAGAACACATAACAGAAAAAACAGTAATCCTGACCCTCTTGCGATGATACGCATGGTCTCATAACTGCCGGTATCCACATGGAAGTTTTCCATAAGAGAAAGCAGGGAGGGCAGGCAGAACTCATTGAAGAGAATGACGCCCGCCAGAGAACACACAAACATCAAGGAAGGATAGAAGAGACCATGAATATAGTCCTTTTTCTGTTCCTGTTCTCCCTTAACGACTTCCATGCATAACATCATTGCGTCCTTCATCGGTAGAAACGAGAGAAATCCACTCAGATAGGTTCGATATTCCTTTGGACAAAATGTCGGAAATACCTCCTGGAGCGGGGTGCCATCAACAAGTTGTTTCCTGAGCTTCGCAAAGACCGGTCTGCTGTCGGGAGTTTCCAATAGATCAAGTGTTTCCTGAAGCGTAAACCCACTGTTCATCAAGCGGGCAATTCCTTCAAAGTCCAGCGGGTCAATCAAGGTCCTGTGCCGCCTGAGAAGGATCAATCTGTCCCAGCTCCATGGCTGTTTTAATCCTTGTAGAGAGAGGGATAAATTCTGAACTTGTTTCGTGATGAGTGAGATAGTACGTCACCTCCTTTCGATTCATGATTTCATAGACACCAATCTTCGCTCCGTTCGTGGTGTCATAGAGCCGCTGATTGGACATTCCCGCCAGTATATCCGACAGTTGAAGCGGACTGACCCCAAGATCCTCGAGCCGGGCGATCGCAGCAGTACAGGAACCGGAATGAAGCGATGTGACGACCAAATGGCCAGTCAAGGCACAGCGCACTGCCATTTCAGCAGCGATGGAATCACGGATTTCGCCAATCATGACGATATCCGGATCATGACGCATCAGCTGTTTGATTCCGTCGGCATAAGAGAGGTTCTGACGATCATTGACTGCCAGCTGTACATACTTTTCATTCAGTACTTCAATTGGATCTTCCAGCGTAAAGATCTTCTTACCTTCCACTTCATTCAGAATCGTATAGAGAGTCGTTGTTTTTCCGCTTCCAGTAGGGCCAGAGAATACATACAACCCACTGCGGTGTAAGCAGATTTCCTGAAACCAGACAGCCTGTGATGGATCCGTGCTCAGTAGTGAGGTATTCAGTTCCCCATGATTGTTTAGAATTCTGAGTACACCGCTGGTCATCCCATAACTGGATACCACCGCAAACCGAAGCGCAAGTGTTGTATGGTTCACCTCCGTTTCAAAGCGTCCGGTCTGAGGTTCCAGAGATGCGGAAAGATCCAGATTAGCCCGATACATCAGATAGTGGAAGAATCGAATGTCTTCCGGTTTTTCATGAATCCGCTTCATGACTCCGTTTACCCGCATCTCAATCTGACAGGATTCTTCACGGCGGATATTGAAATGAATGTCCGTCACATGATGCCTGAGCGCGAGAGTCAGGATATGTGTGAGCCGTTGTTCCATATGATCACCTCTCACATACTCTTTAGCGAGACATTTGTGAATCTCCACGCAGAATGTTTGAAAAATGGGTAAAAGTACCTTTGTCCAGGCAGTTGGCGTTATTGACAAGAGAAGTGTCACCTGTAAAATTTAGGAGAACAGGAGTGACAGAATATGATCTTAGTTAATGATTTGAAACCCGGCACAACGTTTGAAAACGGCGGGAATATCTATCAGGTGCTTGATATTGACCACAATAAGACGGCCATGCGCCAGATGATTGTCAAGGTAAAGGTAAAAAATCTCCGTACCGGCGTCATCAATGAAATCTCCTTCACGGGAGGTGATAAGGTTGAACCGGCGCATATCGATAAGAAGGAAATGCAGTATCTGTATGATGACGGTGAGAACTTCGTATTCATGGACAATGAGACCTATGATCAGATTGAGATCCCGAAGAGTCGGCTGGAATGGGAAAAGCAGTTCATGAAAGAAAATGACACAGTTACCATCTCTATGTATGGGGCCAGTGAAATTCTCGGTGTAATTCTGCCGGATAAGGTGGAACTGCAGATTGTGGAATGCGAACAGGCCGTAAAAGGGGATACCGCTACTTCCGCATCCAAGAATGCGAAAGTGGAAACCGGTCTTGAGATAAAAGTTCCGCTGTTTATTCAAAATGGAGAAGTGGTTCTGATTTCCACCGCAGACGGAAAATACTCTGGAAGAGCCTGATTGGATAAGTGCTGTAACCCGCAGCACTTTTTTGTTTCTTAATTCGTTCAAAAACCGTGATAAATCCCTGCATGCGAGGATATTTACGTTTATAATTAAAACTGTTCCGCAGTCGTGCTGCGGAAGGATTTCTTTATGGCCAAATCGAAGAAGAATCAGCCGAAATCGAAGGGTTCTGCTAAGACGAAACAGAACAGCACTTCGAATGGGCAGAAAGGAAAAAAGAATACTGGTCAGGCGACAAGTCAGGCGCTCATTTCTGCACGGAATGAAACCGCTTATGTTCTTTTGTCTGCGATTCGTACTGCGATTGATCAGCGCTCCATCCCGGAAGTTCAGCCGGTTAGGGGATCCTGGGCTGCCTTTAAGCAGTTTATTTCCTTCTTTGTCATCTGGGTGAAATGCCTGAATGCGTCATTCCATGAGAATACACAGGTAGACTTGCGTCATCAACAGGTAAAAACAATCTATTCGAAAGAAAATGCGGAAACAGCAGGTAAATATACAGGAAGATCCTTTGTTTTGTGGTTATCTACATTGGCTCAGGAAATCTATATTGTCATATATGTCTTCTTTGGTTCAATCTGGGTTTTCTTAAAGCGTTTAATCGGGAATGTTGTTTTCCAGATCGTTCGTTTCTTTACGTGGTTACACCATTGGTGGACATGGACCTCCTTAAAGATTGATATTCTCTTCCGTTATGCGACCCTGAAGATTCGCACGAAAGTCAATCTTTATCTTGGCAAGCTTGCGTATTATCGAGCCATGCGTGCTGAACAATCCGAGCGTGCTCGTCAAATAAAAGCAGCGGATGCGGCATTTGAAGCAGATAAGAAGAAGGCGGAAGCGGAAATAGATGCGGCAGAAGCACGGAATGCGAAAGCCGCAGCAGAGTTTCAGCGGATTCAGGCGGATCTTACTGCCCTGGCTTTACGACGTGAACAGGAACTGCGGCAGATTCAGGTTGAAGTTGAAACAAAAGAAGCTGCCGAGAAGGAATTACTCACTTTACAGCAGGCGGATGAAACATCATTTATTTCATTGGAAGAAACCCATCGTGAAGCTGCAGCAGCACGGGAACAGTTCCAGAAGGGACGGGAAGCTGAGCTTGAACGGCTTTCTGAACAGTTCCGTGAACAGCAGTCTTCCTTAACGCTAGAACAGGGGCAGGAAGAGTCACGGATTACTTCCGTTAGCGAAACGATTGAAGCAGCAGATGAAGTTTCACGAAAGATTGAAGCAGAGCTGAATATACTTGCGCAGCAGCGAAAAGAGAAGGATCAGATAGTTCTTCGTGACGCTAAGCTGCGAGAAGAAGCTGAAGCTGCATTCCAGGTTTCAAAAACTGAAGAACTGGAACAGCGTACGCTGTTAGAATCAACACGCAATGAACAGCGTTCTCTGCATCTTTCGGCGTTGCAGGAAGAACTTGAAGCGAAGGAACGCATCGCTGTACTTCAGGAAGAAAGAAATCAGGAATTTGAATCAATTCGTAAAGCACAAGAAGAACAGACAAATTTAATCGTTGCCAAGACTGCTCAGGAAGCTGAACTCCGCCTTGAAGCGGAACGAAACGTGGAAGCAGAGCGTCAGCGGATTGAAGAAGCACAGCGCGCGGAAGAGCGCCGCAAGTCAGAAGAAGAGCGGAGCTGGCTGGAAGCACAACATAAGCTTGTTGTTGAGCGCCTAGCAAAAGAAGCAGAGGCAGAACGGCTCCGTCTGGAAGAAGAGCGTCGTCTTGAAGCAGAGCGTCGTCTTGAAGCAGAGCGTCTTGCGAAAGAGGCCGAAGAAAAAGCCGAAGCTGAACGCAAGGCGGAAGAAGAACGCCTTGCGAAAGAAGCAGCTGAGAAAGCAGAAGCTGAACGCAAGGCAGAAGAAGAGCGTCTCGCGAAAGAAGCCGAAGAAAAGGCTGAAACTGAGCGTAAAGCAGAAGAGGAACGCCTTGCGAAAGAAGCGGAAGAAAAGGCGCAAGCTGAACGCAAAGCAGAAGAAGAGCGTCTCGCGAAAGAAGCCGAAGAAAAGGCTGAAACTGAGCGTAAAGCAGAAGAGGAACGCCTTGCGAAAGAAGCGGAAGAAAAGGCGCAAGCTGAACGCAAAGCAGAAGAAGAGCGTCTTGCGAAAGAAGCAGCTGAGAAAGCAGAAGCTGAGCGCAAAGCGGAAGAAGAAAGCCTTGCGAAGGAAGCCGAAGAATCAGCGGAAGCGAAACATGAAGAAGAATCGGGTGATACTGCAGATGCGCTTGAATTAGAAGATGATTCTAGTCATAGAACGCAGGAGTTAGATAACGAACTTGATTTGAAGCCTGAACCTGCAGTATCCAAACCAAAGCGATCAAAGACGCCAGCGTTTGCGGAAACAATTGCTCGTCCTACAGTAAAGACACTTCCAGTTCACATTCCCTCAATATCGGTCCCGGAGAATCTGGATGCGAAAGAGCTGATCACGGAAGCCAGAGATGAAACCAATGATCTGATTTATCGTCTGTTTCATGGATTGGAGTCTGCGGACCTTGGAATGGATCTCAAACATTCGCTGATTGCACATGGAGTGAAATATATCTCTATTGGCGGAATCTTTGTGATCAGCGCATATATTTCCGCCTTGACGCAGGCAGATACCGCGATCAGTCCGGAGCTTTCACAGTATATTCTTGCATTCTTACTATTCGCATTGGGTGGGCTCATCTGTTCCTTGATTTATGGATATCTGACTGGATTCCTGATTTCAAAACTTGGAAAAGGGAAACAAACCTTGGATGTGGTCGTACGGGATGACAGTATCTACTCCATCACCAGTGTCATTGCATATGCGTTATGCGGAGTAGTCATGATTTTCAATTCCAACAAGTTCCTGTTTGTCTTGGCCCCGATTGTGCTTCTGTCTATGATTGGTCATCTTTGGGTTATTCTCAGACGTTGCAATGGGAAAAAACTGATTTCCATATTCATCTATTTTGTTGGAATGGCTGTTGTTTGCGGAATCCTTGCGATTGTTGTTTACAATATGACCAGTTTAATTGTGAGTATATTTACTCCGTTGTTATAACAAAGGAAGCGGTTCGAATTCCGGATCGCTTTTTCTTTGGGCATTCTGCTTTTCATATAGAGCTGTATGAATATAATAGTTATTGAAGAAACTCAGGGCAGGGTGAAATTCCCGACCGGCGGTAAACCCCGCGAAGCGATCTGCTTGAACTGGTGAAATTCCGGTGGCGACAGTAAAGTCTGGATGGAAGAGTTCATATCTTTTATCGGTTTCCTTGAGGTTTTTCGAAAAGCCTCTTTTTTACTTGAGGCGAAAGGAGAAACCAAGATGAAAAAATTTAACACACGTACACTCGCTAAGATTGCCGTACTGGGAGCCGTCGCATTTGTGATTATGCTTTTGGAATTCCCGCTTCCCTTTGTCCCATCCTTTTACAAGCTGGACTTCAGTGAGACTGCAGTACTGATCGGAGGATTTGCGCTGGGGTGGCTTCCGGCAGTATGTATTGAAGCATTGAAGATTGTTTTGAATTTATTGTTTACGGGTAGTACGACGGCCTATGTCGGGGAACTTGCGAACTTTCTGATCGGCTGTTCCTTTGTGGTTCCTGCCGCAGTAATCTATGGCAAAAACAAATCGCGTAGTACCGCAGTTAAAGGATTGTTGGCAGGGGGTCTATGCATGATTGTTGTTGGAGCGCTGATGAATGGACTTGTATTACTTCCCGCATATTCCTATTTCTACCATATGCCGATGGAAGTTCTGATCGGTATGGGAAGTGCGTTGATTCCTGCGATTCAAGATCGTCTGACCTTTGTGTTATTTGCGACGGTACCGTTTAATCTGGTAAAGGCGGTTCTTGTATCTGTGCTTACTATGTTGTTATATAAACGCGTTTCTCCGCTTCTCCACAGATGATCTCGTTTTGAAAAAAAGAATCATGCTATAATGTCTCTGTTTGGAGAGTTTTTGATTATGGCTAACGCGAAATATTCCCGTACGGCAAAATATGAAGATCTGCGCAACCGCCTGCAGAGTGATTCGGAGTCATCGATACAGACTCCCGATCTTTCCCAGTATGAGCAGCGTCTGAACCGGATCGCTCCGGCTCATTTCGATGCGCCGGAAGTACCGGCCCCATCATCGCTGGATTCTGTTCATGCCCGCAGAGCTGCCTCTTATCCGGTCACGGAAGAAGCTCCTGCTGCTGCACCGGCAGTAACTAACGCACCTGTAGAAGAGACTGCACAGTCTCCTGCGTTCAGCAGCCAGTTCTTTAAGAATAATGCAAATTATACGACTGCCTTTAACAATGAATATATTGACGAGTACATCAAGGAAGTCAAGAAATATAACATTGATCAGGGAAATGCGTTATCTGCCAATACGGATCTCGATATTTTACGTAACCTACGTGGGGAGACTCCTCAGCCTGCTCCGAGAAAACCTTATCCAGACGAAGATGTTCCGGTTGCGACACAGGTACGCCCAAATCCACGTCCAGTAGTTGAACCGGAAACTCCGGCAGTTCGTGAACCGGATACCGCGGATATTTCATTCTTTGGGAGTCCTTCCAAGCGGCCACAGGTGGAGTTCCTTGATGATGAGGAAGAAACACTGGAAGACGACGCTCCGCTCAGTGATACCCGTACGATGACCAAGGATGATATCGCAGCTGAAGTACAGCGTCTGATCAATGGCGCACAACAGAAGAAAGAAACCGTATCCAAACCGTCTTCCCGCCCTTATGAAGATACGGAATCCGGAAGTTATTATGACGATCGTTCTACCCGTCAGCAGCTACTGAATGAAACTACGCAGATGCGGGCGCAGCTGGATGACTATGAAGATAATCTGAATGATGTGAATGATCGTATGAAACATACGAATCAGATTCTGAATATTGTTTTGATTATACTGATTATTGCGCTGGCTCTGGTGCTGGCGGTTGTGATTTACTGGGTGCTTCTTTCGAAAGGGGTAATCAGCTGATATGCGGATTAATATTGCGATCGACGGCCCGAGTGCCGCCGGGAAAAGTACCATTGCCAAACTGCTCTGTAAGGAGCTTGGATATGTTCATCTCGATACCGGAGCGATGTATCGCTGTACAGCATTAAAGGCATTGCGAAACAATATTCCTCTTGATGAGGAAGAGGCAGTATGCCATATGTTGGAAGGAACGGACATCACGCTGAAACCGGAAGGTTCTGTGTTTCTTGATGGAGAAGATGTCAGTAAAGCGATTCGTGAAGATGCGGTGTCCATGGCAGCAAGTGATGTCTCTAAACTCCAGCATGTACGTGCTGATCTTGTAGCGCGTCAACAGGAGATGGCCAAAGCCAAGGGTTTTATCATGGATGGGCGTGATATCGGGACGGTTGTTTTGACGGACGCGGAAGTAAAGATCTATATGACTGCTTCGGCACACGCAAGAGCACTTCGCCGATTAAAACAGAATCAGGAGTCCGGTCTTTCCGTTTCGGATCTTGCGACGATTGAAAAGGAAATTGAAGCCAGGGACTGGCAGGATATGCATCGGGAGTTTTCTCCGTTAAAGAAAGCTGATGATGCGATAGAAGTGGATACGAGTAATCTTACGATTGAAGAAACAGTTGCCCGGATCCGTGAAATCGCTGAGCCGTTCCTGAAATTGGAGGGTTAACCTATGAACCATGGTGTGATTGCGATCGTTGGCCGCCCGAATGTCGGGAAGTCAACGATTTTTAACAGGATTGCGGGTTCCCGTGTTTCCATCGTAGAAGATAT
Source organism: Solobacterium sp. (assembly GCA_017469355.1). Taxonomy (GTDB): domain Bacteria; phylum Bacillota_I; class Bacilli_A; order Erysipelotrichales; family Erysipelotrichaceae; genus Bulleidia. Next base: position 25,529 of record JAFUGM010000031.1, read on the forward strand.
CCCTGGTGTAACCAGGGATCGAATCTATGCCAAAGGAGAATGGACGGGAAAGGAATTTCGCTTGATCGATACAGGCGGAATTCAAATCGCAGACCAGCCATATCAGAAGGAAATTCAGGCACAGGTTGCCATTGCGCTGGAAGAAGCGGATGTGATCGTGTTTGTTGTGAATGGGAAATTTGGTCTTACAGATGATGACCGCTATATCGCAAGGATGCTGCAGAGATCAGATAAACCGGTGGTGCTGGCTGTAAATCAGATTGATGATGAGTCAAGGCTTCCCAATATCTATGAGTTCTATGCGCTTGGTGTTGGTGATCCTATTGCTGTGAGTGGCGTCCATGGCATTGGGATCGGTGATCTGCTCGATACCTGTGTTTCCTTATTCCCGGAAGAAGGGGAAGAAGAGGAATATAAGGGATTGCGGATTGCGGTCATTGGGGAGCCAAATGTCGGTAAATCATCACTGGTCAACGCAATACTAAAAGAAGACCGCGCAATTGTCGCAAACGAGCAGGGCACCACAAGAGATGCGGTGGATACCGAATTCGAGTTTGAAGGACGGCCATATGTCATTGTTGATACAGCTGGCATTCGAAAGAAGGGCCGGGTGTATGAATCAGTTGAGAAATACTCCGTGTTGCGTGCGTTATCAGCGATTGAATCTTGTGATGTAGCGGTGTTTCTCATTGATGCGGAAGCAGGTATCCGCGAACAGGATAAACATGTGGCGGGATATGCGCATGAAGCAGGGAAACCGGTCATTATTGCGGTGAATAAATGGGATGCGATTGAAAAAGATGACAAGACCATGAATGAGTTTACCGACAAGGTTCGTAAAGAGTTTGTGTATCTTTCCTATGCGCCGATTGTCTTTATCAGCGCAAAGACTGGGCAGCGAGTAAGTTCATTATTGCCGTTATGTGATCGGGTAGCGGAAAACAGCCGCCGAAGAATCGCAACTAATGTATTGAATGAAGTAATTGCGGATACGCAGGTGACAACACCTGCCCCAGCACGAAACGGAAAGCGATTCCGTATTTACTACGCAACACAGGTGAATATCCAGCCGCCGACATTCATGTTGTCATGTAATGAGCCTAAGCTCATGCATTTTACCTATCAGCGGTTTATTGAGAATTCATTGCGTGATGCCTTTGATTTTGAAGGAACACCAATTCGCATTATCGCACGAAAGAAGGTGTCGGAATGAAGACTGCAGTTCTTGGGACCGGAAGCTGGGGAACTGCCCTGGCGCAGGTGCTGGCAGATAATGGGACAGAAGTCATCTGTTATGGAATTGATGAGCACCAGGTCAATGATATAAATGAGAACCATGCCAACTCTACATTCTTTAATGCGCCGGTGAATCCGGCCGTGCATGCGACCATGGATCTTTCTGAAGCATTGAAGGGGAGCGATATTGTTCTGCTTGGAGTTCCTTCCACCATTATTCCCTCGCTGTTGAATCAGATGGCAGAGTTACTGGATCATCCGGTGATTGTAATTAATGTGGCGAAGGGCTTTCACCCAACGACCCATGAACGGCTCAGTGTCGTCATTGAACATTCTCTTCCTGAAGCGTATCGAACAGCAGTCGTTTCACTGATTGGGCCAAGTCACGCCGAAGAAGTAATCATACGGAAACTGACGGTCGTAAACGCAGTCAGCGATAATGAGGAAGCTGCCAGGATTGTTCAGGAGCTGTTTTCCAATGATTACTTCCGCGTATATACAAATCATGATGTGGCAGGGGCAGAGGTTGGCGTAGCTGTAAAGAATATCATGGCGATCGCCGCTGGCGCATTGGAAGGAATCGGTCAGGGAGATAATGCAAGAGCCGCCTTAATCACCCGGGGTCTTGCGGAACTGACGCGGTTTGGTACAGCGTTAGGTGGTAAGAAGGAAACCTATCTTGGCCTCGATGGTGTTGGGGATCTCATTGTCACCTGTACGTCCCGCCATTCCCGAAACTTCATGGCGGGATTTGAAATCGGGAAGGCTGGTTCTGCGGAAGAATTCCTTCGCACCAATACCAGAACAGTAGAAGGCATCTCCGCATGTCGGATTGTCCATGAAGAAGCCCAGAAACGTGGTATATCCATGCCGATTACTGATGAGGTATATGCGGTACTGTTTGAAGGAAAATCCCCGCAGAAAGCGATTATTGACCTGATGCGAAGAGATTTGAAACAGGAAGGAAATTGAGCTGTATCACATCGAAGGGAATCTCGCGGCAGCCTCAGATCCATGTACAAAAGAAGAAAAAGGTCAGATAAAACTTGCGACATCTGACCTTTTTGAATTCTCAATGCTTGTCTTTACGCAGGTATGCCTGTAGTGAGTATTACAGGTGGAATCCGTTTTCATCCCAATAGCCTTGTCCTACCCAGGCGCCATTTGCGTCCCAGTAACCATATTGTTCATACTCTGGAATTTCCAGAGGAATCCAGTTGCCGAACTCATCGACATAGCCATTGGCATTTTCATTGTATTTATATGTAGCTACCACACAGGCGGTATTATCAGAACCATCTGCGGTTGCACTGCCACCACATACTTTCACTTCACCAAACAGGTCTGCGACATAACCGGTGAAATAACCATTCTCGGAAGATATTTCACCCACCGGCATATCATCTACGAATACCGTTCCCCAGTATTCGCCGCCTCCGGCAAGCCAGGATAGATCTGCCAGACACGCGCCCCATTGATCAATATCATTGTATGGATCGTGAAGGGAGATGTTTCGTTCTCCGCCAGAGCAGATTCCAGCCGCATTTCCCCAGGAGACGGTAAGAATACCGAACTGATCAAAGCTGGCGCTGAAACCGGCTGTTCCAAGGAACGTTGCTTCATCTGCCTGGTATTCCAGGAATTCATCTACCGTCGCTAACGGCATGCTTTCAAGGCCTGCTTTGGATACCAGAGAAGTGACTGTTCCGCCGCCGTCAATGGCGTATTCCGGACGTACGTGAGGGAAGGTGCCATAGATGTAGGTGGAATCCACAACATCTTCCGGACGCTCAATTGCGTCTGGCACTCCGAAGAGTTCTTCTTCCTTATCCAATAACAGTCGGTTAATGTTACCGGGGATATTGAGTGAACTCTTGTAGGAGGTATAATACGTTTCCTTACCCGCAACTGCCATATCATATCCAACCCAGACACAGTTGGTATATTCACTGGAGCTTGCGACCATCCACTTATCTTTCATCTGGCCTTTCGGGATACCATACTGTACACCGTCATTTCCCCAGTCGGTAGTACCGGTCTTGGCATAAACCGGATAACTGCGGCGTAATACCTGCATGTAGTTGAAGTAAGGTCCGGTAACGTTGTTTTCTTCCAGTACCGTCGCAAGATAAGCACTGCCAGAGGAGAGGGCTCTTACATTCTGACCATCCGGCAGATACACTGAGCCATCACTGGTCATTACAATCCGGTCGATTGTATGAGGTTTATTGTATACACCGGAATTAATTAACATGCTGTGTGCTCCGGCAAGTTCCTTACAGGTGGTTTCAAAAGTGGTGCCGCCAATCGCATAGGACAGGTGGAAGTTCTCTGCTTTGACATGGCTGAAGCCAATGGTATGAAGATAATCGACGACTTTCTGTGCGCCAACTTTATTGACGACACGCTCCAGGGTCACAATTGCCGGAATGTTTAAGGAGTTACCGACTGCGTCTTTAATCGTTACATCGCCATTGTAGTTTCCGCTGGCATTGACAAGTACCATGCTTTCTAACGGATAGGTGATCGGTTTATCCAGCAGTACTTCATCGAGGGAATAGCCGAGATACTCAAACGCAAGACCATAAGAGAGCAAGGGCTTTACCGAAGAACCGGGCTGCTTGTAATTCATCGTTGCACGGTTGAGCAGGCGGGCGCCGTCATAGTTTCGTCCTCCGCCGACAGCGATGATTGCACCAGTGTGATTGTTCATGGAGATCATCGCTACCTGCATGAGTTCATCCGGGAAGACAACAGAGGTTTCTTCATTCTGAATGGCTTCGACCTGTTCCTGCATATCGCGGTTGAGATAGGTATATATCTGCATTCCCTTAACCGTAGGGTCAACGCCTGTCAGTTCTACTGCTTCTTCCAGTACAACATCAAGATAGGACTGATATTCACTGTTCTCACTGGCTTTCCGCTGATCACCGGCGAGCAGATCTTCTACCTTGATCTTTTTGGCAAGATCCCGTTCCTCTTCCGTGATATATCCATGCATGCACATGAGATCGAGTACCGTGTCTCTGCGGTCGGTTCCGTAATCCAGATACTGATAGGGGTTGTATCGGTTAGGAAGGTTGACGATTCCTGCCAACATGGCAGATTCCGCGAGATTCAATTCATTACATTCCTTGCCGAAGTAATACTGAGAAGCGCGCTGGACGCCGCGGACATTCCCACCGAAGTTCAGCTTGTTTAAATACAGCTGGAAGATTTCCTTTTTGGTAAGCAGGGTTTCCAGTTTGATCGCAAGATAAATCTGCTGCACCTTATACTCAATATCACGGGTACGTTCCGTTCCCGTATCGTTTGCGTCCATGGATTCCACCGAGAAATAGGTGTTCTTTACTAACTGCATCGTAAAGGTAGAACCGCCCTGGCCAAAGGAGCGGGTTTTCAGGTTATCGATGATTGCCTTGGAGAAACGGGGAATATCGAAGCCGAAATGAGAAAAGAACCGGCTGTCTTCAATCGAAAGGAAGGCATCTACCAGAGACTCCGGGCATTTGTCATAGGTGATATTTTCACGGAGATAGACACCGACTTCGGTAATCAGTTCTCCGGAATCGTCATAGATTTTTGTGGACTCTTCTCCGACGAAATCCGTCAGATTAAGATCCGGGGCAGTGGAGATCATACGGTTGAAAATATTGAGTCCAATGACTCCCGCTACCACTTCAAGCAGGATACAGAAGATCAGAATCGCAGTAACGATCTTAAGGCCTCTGCCACCTTTTTTAGTGGTTGTTTTCGTTGTTTTGTTTCGGTTTGAACCCCCGTTTGGCCCAGTTGACGACCCTGAGACGTCTCCAGAGGGATTTTTTTTTACCTTGCGAGGCTTTTTTGAGACCTGTTCACTGGATTTGGTGACTGGTGCGACACGTTCGGCCTGTTCCGCAAGCTCCTCGCGGCTGATCGGTCGGGTTTTTTCAATCTCGGGTTCCGCACGGAACGTATCTCTCCCGGATGTGACAGGGGAGCTGCTTTCTGATTCGAGATGCACGATACGCCCGGAAGCATCCGACGTTACAGGTTCATCAAAAATCAAAGAATGTACCGGTGCTTCCTTGACGGGTTCTTCCGACTTGGAAGAAGGAATATCTTCTTCGGATACTTCTTCAAACAGCGAGAAGAACGATTTTGTATCGGAAGTTCGATCCTTTTTTGTGGAAGCAGCCGCCGCAACTGATGGAATTACTACGGTCTGCTCGACTTCTGGAGTCGAAGAAACGGAGGGCCGCTCAAAGTCAGAGAATATGGAAAACTCTGGAGCTGAAGTCTGCGAAGAAGTCGTCTCTTTTGTTGTATTCACCGCAGGGGAAACCACTGCTGGCGAAGGCTCTTCGGTTTTGCGGGTGAGTTCAGGATTGAGATCCGGAACCGCAACACGAGGAGCTTCGGCGTTTACAGAAGATAACTGTTTAACGGATGCGGCGTCAAAGATTTTTGTTTTGTCATTGGAAGCAGGCTCTGGCTCCTTTACTGCCGGAGTCGGAATGGAACCAGAGGAAATCGGAGGGAATGTGCCTCCTTCTTCCGGGGTCATATTATTTTCTGGGGTTAATACAAAGCCAGAAGCCTTTGTTGTTTCTTTCCTGGTTTCTGAAGGTGCAGAAACAGGCTGAGCTTTTGGCTCACTCATCAGTGCATCCGCTTTGGCAAATGCGGAAGGGGTGATCGAACCGGTATTGGAATTCCGGGTTCTGCGCTCATCCATGCGCTTTTTCTCAGACGCACTCAGTTCTCTTGTGGTGACCGGCTCTTCAAAGAAGGAGAAGTCATAGGGAGAAAAGATGCGGTTGGTGCTGATGGAAACGCGCTGATTCTGGGCCGTATTCTGGGCAGGAACATCCTCAAAGACGCTGTCATAATTGACGCTTGCCGGAGGAATATTCAGTGTATTGGTCGGGGAACCCTGCGTATCGGGAATACGAATTTCCTTTCCCTTGGACCGCGCAAAAAGCGAACCGGTAGTTGTATCACCGGCTGACGATCTTGTGGGTCTATGATATCCGGAGGTAAAGAAATCATTTCCTTCTTCGGATAATCGCTTGCTGTCGTTCTCTTCCATTTCAATTTCCCCCATACACGGCGTCCCTATTTTACCACGTGCCTATCCATAATTATATAAAAAAACCATTCTTCTTCCCCGGTGCTACAATAAACCCATGACGACTCATCTGATGGTCCGAAGCTGTTATACCCTGTTGGGAAGTACAATTCGAATCAAGGAACTGGTTTCTGCCGCAAAGGAGCTTGGTTATACAACACTTGCGCTGACAGATCACAATACCTGTTCCGGATTAGCGCCGTTTTCGCATGCCTGTAAGGAAGCTGGAATTCATCCGATCTATGGACTTGAGCTGGATGTAAGCCTGGAAGAAGAAACGGTGCCGTTTCTTCTGCTTGCCCGTACCACGACTGGTTATGGAAACCTGATGCGGTTAAGTTCGTTTGTTCAATGTGAAGGAAACCCGGTTCCTTTTTCTCAGTTCGCGGAATCTCTGGAGGGAGTATCTGTCATTGTTTATGGGGAAGGGGGATGGCTGGAATCGCCGTTGCTCGCCGAAGATAGAGATGAGCTGAATCGTCGTCTTGATGTATTGCAGTCTGCACTTCCTTCGTTTGATGTTGGCCTTTCGTATATGGATTCCCTGTTATGGAAACGAAAGAACCGGCTGCTTAAGGAAGTTTCAAGAGGAAAGAAGCTTTCCACCTGTGCCATTAATAAAATCTTCTATCTGAAACCCGATGAAGCAAAGATACATCAGATGTTACGAGGGATTGCGGCACAGCGTACCTTGCGGGACAGCTCGCTCCCGTCAATTCATGGCAGATATCTGTTATCTCCCGAAGAGATGGCAGGGCTCTATGAAGCAGATGATCTTGAACGGACCGATGAACTTGCCCGCAGATGTCAGGCAGAAGTGATCACGGCGAAGGCAGGACTACCTTCCTATCCTGGACGGGAAGGGCTGACCTCCTCCCAGTTACTGACGCAGCTCTGTCTGGCTGGGCTGAACCGTCGATTACATGGAAATGTTCCTCCCGAATACAAAGAGCGGCTGAAGTATGAACTGGACGTCATTTCCCGCATGAATTTTTCGGATTATTTTCTGATTGTCTATGATTTCATTCTGTTCGCCCGCAAACAGGGTATCTATGTTGGACCGGGAAGAGGTTCAGCGGCAGGGTGTTTAGCGGCATATTGTCTTGGCATTACGATGGTGGATCCAATCAAGTATGGTCTTCTGTTTGAACGGTTTCTGAACCCGGAACGGGTATCCATGCCGGATATTGATACCGATATACCTGATAACCGCAGGGCGGAAGTGATCCACTATGTGGCAGAGAAATACGGCCTTGCGTGTACAGGAGGAATCATTACCTTCAACACACTGGGGGCTCGTCAGGTATTGCGTGATCTTGGCAAGGTGATGGAACTTCCCACACGAGATGTCGATATGTTATGCCGCATGATTCCTTCCGGGCAGAAGACCACACTTCGCTCGGCTTTGATGGAAAATAACCGTCTGCGGGAAATCGTCAAGGCAGAACCCCGGTATACCGAACTGTTCCGGGCTGCGGCCAAATTAGAAGGTCTTCCCCGGCACTCAGGAATTCATCCCGCTGGAATTCTTCTTTCTAACCAGCCGCTGGATAGCGTGATTCCATTAGCACCTGGAGAAGATGGTATGGTGATCAGTCAGTATACGGCAGAGTATCTGGAAGAGCGCGGACTGATTAAGATGGACTTTCTCGGTCTGCGCAATCTGACCATGATTGATTCCATGGTTAAGAAAATTCAGGAAACAGAACCGGAGTTTCAGATTCTGAATCTTCCGGAAGCCGATGAGGCAACGTTTGATATTTTCCGTCATGGCGATACCAATGGAATTTTCCAGTTTGAATCAGAGGGAATGAAACGGTTACTGCGTCAGATGCATCCGGATCGTTTTGAAGATGTCGTTGCTGCGATGGCACTGTTCCGTCCGGCAAGTTCGGACAGTATTCCCAACTATCTTGAAGGCAAGAAACACCCCGAGCAGGTTGCCTATCCTTCCAAGCAGTTGGAGCCGGTGCTGAAAGATACCTTTGGTGTCATGATCTATCAGGAACAATCCATGAAAACGGCCCAGGTAGCTGCCGGTTTTACACTTGCACAGGCCGATCGCCTCCGTAAGGCGATGTCAAAGAAGAAGACCGAAGAACTGGAAGGGATGAAGGAATCCTTTGTGAAGGGCTGTTTATCCAACGGATATTCCAAGGAACAGGCAGAACATCTGTTTGAACTGGTTCGTCGGTTTGGCGGTTATGGATTTAATAAATCACACGCAGTTGCCTATGGCATGATTGCCTGGCAGACAGCGTATCTTAAAGCGCATTATCCTTTGATCTTCTATTCCAGTCTCATGGATTCATTGATTGGGGACAGTACGCGGATTTCACAATATGTGGATGAATGCCGCAAGAAAGGAATCAGGATACTGGCACCGGATGTCAATCGCTCAGATATCCACTGCCTGATTGAAGATGATGGAATCCGTCTTCCCTTAAGCATGGCGAAAGGGGTAGGAACCCATGCGGCAATACAGATTAAAGAGATTCAGGAACAGAAACCCTTTGAAGACTATTTCGACTTTGTCGCAAGAGTCAGTGTTGTTCTTCCTGGAACAGCTGTTATTGAAGCGCTAATTGATGCGGGTGCTTTGGATTGTTTCCTTGAGACAAGGACGACGATGCGGGAGTCACTGAATGAAGCGATTTCCTATGGTGAACTGATAAGGATCGAACAGAATGGACAGATTGTTCTGGATGATTCTCTTGTCTCTAGACCGCTTTTAATGAAACGCTATGATGATCGGGAATCCAACCGGGAACGCGAACTTCAGGTACTTGGGTTTTCGCTTGGCCCTCATCCGATACTTGAAGTACGGGCGAAGAAAGGAATTCGCTGTCCTTCCCTGATTGAATTGAGCCAGCAGAGCGGGATTGTGAATGGGTTTGGATATATCGGTTCCTTCCGTACCCATCAGACCAAAAAGGGAGAGAAGATGGCATTTGTGAAAGTGTCGGATGAAACATGTGATCTTGAACTGTTGCTTATGCCAAGACAATTCTCCATGGTTGGAGAAACAGTACGTAAGGGGATGTATATCCTGTTTGATGGTAAAATGACGGAGGATGGAAAGTGTATTATTCGTACACTGACACCGCTCACAGAATGAGGATGAAAAACATGAGCAGAATTCTGATTGTGGATGATGAAAAAAATATACGTGAAGTTGTACGCGAATACGCATTATTAAATGGCTATGAAGCAGATGAGGCAGAGGATGGACTGGAAGCGGTAGAGCGGGTGAAAGCCAATGACTATGACTGCGTCATTCTGGATATCATGATGCCGAAACTGGATGGCTTTTCTGCCTGCAAGCAGATCAAACTGATCAAGGATATTCCGGTGATCATGTTATCGGCACGTCAGGAAGAGTATGACAAGCTGTTCGGATTTGAACTTGGCGTTGATGACTATGTCATTAAACCGTTTTCTCCCAAGGAGCTGATGGCCCGGGTCAAAGTGGTGATGGACCGTTCCCGTAAAACGGAACGCAATGTACTGGAGTTTGGCGGATTGAAGATTGATGCGGCTGGAAGAAGTGTCAGTGTGGATGGGGAAAAGGCAAACCTGACTCCGAAGGAAATTGATCTGCTTCTCTATATGGTGGAGCACCGCAATACTGCCTTATCAAGAACCAAGCTCCTGGAAGAAGTCTGGAATTACGATTATTTTGGAGATGACCGTACGGTAGACACCCATATCAAGATGCTGCGGCATAATCTTGGGCCATACCGTGACTATATCGTTACCGTAAGAGGAATGGGGTATAAATTTGAAGCTTGACCGGCATGGCATACGTTTTTCGATCTGGCTCGTATTCCTGTTATTTGCGGTAGGGGTAGTGCTGCTTATTGGCCTGCTTCAATTCTCTTTGATCAAGCCATACTACCGGAATAACAAGATACAGAACGTCAAAGAAGTCAGCGAGCAGATTCAGGAGTACGTCATCACTGACAATGGAAATACCGCGGCGATGAACCGCGCTTTTCAGGTGACTGTTGACAATAATGTCTGCACGGCAATTTTCAATTCTTCTGGCGTAAAGGTCTATGCGTCTGACAGCCTTGGTTCAGGATGTGTTTTCAATGCAGGTTCCGTAACGGATTCTTCTGTCGATACGACGGATGGGAAGGCACTTCGGGCCTTGCTTGAGTCTTCTGGCGGAGAAGCGAGCCTGAATCTTGTCAATGAGCGGACGGGACAGGATATGGTAGTCTATGGCCGCACCATTTCAATGAATATGGCAAGGTTCTATCTTTTTGTGACTTCACCGCTTGAACCGGTGGACTCCATCGTCAATTTCTTTGGCCGGCAATATATCATTTATACGATTATCGTTATTTTCGCCGCATCGATCGTATCACTGATCATTGCCGGGTTGTTGTCTTCGCCAATCGTTAAAATGAGCAGTGAGGCGGGAAAACTGGCAGATGCGGATTATTCCTGCCACTTTGAGGGCGGCAGTTTTACCGAGACAAAGGATCTTGCCGGGTCACTTAATGAAGCGACAGAACGGCTGTCCAAGATTGATGAGCTGCGAAAGGATCTGATTGCCAATGTATCACATGACATCAAGACACCGTTAACTTCGATCCGTGCCTATGCGGAAATGGTGCGGGATGTTTCCGGCGATCGGCCTGAGAAGCGGGAAGAACATCTGAATGTCATTATTTCTGAAGCGGATTATCTGGATCATCTGGTCGTGGATATGAGTGAATTATCCAAACTTCAAAGCGGCACCTATGTTCTGAATCTTTCGAACTTCGATCTTGCGGAAGTGATACGAAATGTCGTGCGGCTGAACAGTGTCATGATTAATGAAGGGAAGCTTCATGTGCATATCGAAACCCCTCATAGTCTTGTTGTATATGGAGATGAAACCAAGATTACCGAAGTGATCTATAACTTCCTTTCCAATGCGGTCAAGCACTCGCCAGCAGACAAGAATATTACGATTCGCGCCTTCATGAAGCCGGATGAAGAAACTGCCCGTGTTGAGGTAGAAGATGAAGGAGAGGGGATCCCGGAAGATCAGCTCCCTCTTATCTGGGACCGTTATCAGAAGTCCAGCCGTTCCTTTTCCCGATCCATGTCTTCGACCGGTCTTGGGCTTTCGATTGTTCGTGCTATTCTTGACAGTCACCATGCCCGCTATGGCGTATCTTCAACGATTGGAAAAGGATCGCTGTTCTGGTTTGAGCTGAACAGTCCAAAAGAACTGGAAGAGGATAACTGATGGATTACCTGTTTGGAACCCCATTTGAACTGGAACAGGGGAAACACATGTATCACTTCAACAGTGACAGTGAACTGCTGGGGCGGTTTCTTAAACTGAAGAAAAAAGATCGCGTTCTTGATATCGGTACGAATAATGGCGTGCTGTTATGTTATGCCTCATTGTTTTCTCCTGCTTCGCTTACCGGAATTGATCTGTTTCCTGAGGTAATTGAACTGGCAGAAAAGAATCTGAAACGAAATGGGATTACAGCCGAGGTAACGGTTTCTTCGCTTCAGACCTATCATCATGATCCATTTACGGCATTGATCTGTAATCCGCCGTTTTTTACAACGCAGAATGAACAGCTGAAAAATGAAAATCTGTTCATCCGGGCCGCCCGTCATAATGACAACCTTTCTTTAGCCGATCTCTTTACCCATGGCTCCAGGCTGTTAGAGACGGGAGGAACCCTTACCATGATCTATCCTGCGGTGGATCGAGTATTGTTATTTCGTGAAGCAGAGCGTTATGGATTTCTGATGGCACGGATGGCAGATGTCTATGACCATCCGGATGGAGATTTGAAGCGGATCCTTGTGGAATTCCGCAAGGGGAGTGTACCTTCCGTTGTGATTGAAAGCGATCGGTTTCTGGATCGGCTCCACGATACCTCGCAAACCAATGGAAATCTGCCATTTTGTGATTGACGCAGATTGTGATTACTGTTAATATTTCTCTGTTTCAGTCCTCTTGAGTGAGGTCTGTAACCGCTCAGAACAGGGTTTCAAGTGCCAAAAGCCCCCTTAATGGCGCGTCTTAAGATATGCAGTCAGGAGGTGCAAGAATGTACGCAGTTATCGAAACAGGCGGAAAACAGGTTAAGGTCGAAAAGGACCAGGCAATTTATGTCGAAAAGCTCAATGTTGAGCCGGGTGAGACCGTAGTATTTGACAAGGTTGTTCTTGTCAGCGACGGAAGCACAAAGATCGGCACACCGTATGTGGAAGGTGCCAAGGTTACCTGCAAGGTTGAGAAGCAGGGCAAGGAAAAGAAGATCCGTATCTTCAAGTACAAGCCCAAGAAGGGCAGCACACGCCGTCGTCAGGGTCATCGTCAGCCGTATACAAAGCTGATCGTCGAAGCAATCGAGGCATAAGATGATTCAGGCGGAGCTTACCGTTCACGGGTCAACGATCCGCTCGCTTGTGATCAGCGGTCACGCGGAGAGCGGGGAATATGGATCGGATCTGATCTGTGCTGCGGCAAGTGCCATTGCCTTCGGTATATGCAATACGCTGGATGAATTAGGCAGTACCGCAGAATGTGCGGTAAAGGACAATCGGATTGAAATTCTGAATTGTCCAGAGGATATCGTGACACAAACTGTCATGAATACAGCCCTGATTCAGCTTGAAACATTGCGGGAAGGCAGAAATCAATATTTAGACATAAGGAAAACGGAGGTGTAAAACCATGAAATTCACATTAGATATTCAGTTCTTCGCATCCAAGAAGGGTGTCTCTTCCACAAAGAACGGACGTGATTCCGCTGGAAGACGTCTTGGCGCAAAAGTCGCAGATGGTCAGTACTGCAGTGCTGGTTCCATTATCTACCGTCAGCGCGGTACTCGGATCTATCCGGGCAAGAATGTCAGCCGAGGCGGTGATGATACACTGTTCGCTACTGCAGACGGTGTCGTAAAGTACGAGCGTCTGGGCCGCGATAAGAAACAGGTATCTGTTTACCCGCAGGCATAACAGGAATGCATAGCCCCTCACTTGCAGGGGCTTTCTTTTAGATCACGCGAGGTGAGTATGATTGATTTTATTAAGATAAAAGTCAAAGCGGGTGACGGCGGAAAAGGATGTGTTGCCTGGCGTCATGAAAAGTTCTATGCCAATGGAGGTCCGTTTGGCGGGGATGGCGGACGCGGTGGTCATGTCTATATTGAAGTTGATACCAACGAAACCACATTGACCAAGCTGCGGTTTACCCGTTTGGTTAAGGCTGGAAACGGAGAGCCGGGAAAGATTAAGAAAATGCATGGCGCCGATGGCGAAGATGTAACGATCAAGGTTCCTCTTGGAACGATGGTTCGTAATGCCGCTAATGGAGACCTGCTGGCAGATCTTACTCGTCCCCATCAGATTGTCATGATCGCAAAAGGCGGAAAGGGAGGTCTAGGTAATTACCATTTCGCTACTGCCAGAAACGATGCGCCGGAATACGCTCAGCCAGGAGAAATCGGTGAGTCTTTGGAACTTCAGCTGGAACTGCGTCTGCTTGCGGATGCTGGATTAATTGGGTTTCCTTCCGTTGGAAAGTCGACGTTTCTTTCTGTTGTGACCCGGGCAAGACCGGAGATCGCGGCGTATCCCTTTACAACCATCGATCCTAATATCGGTGTTGTTTCACTGCCGGATGAGCGTGGATTTGTACTTGCGGATATGCCGGGATTAATCGAAGGCGCAGCCGATGGAAAAGGACTGGGACATGAGTTCCTTCGTCATATCCGGCGGTGCCGGGTTCTCATTCATGTGATTGACATGAGTGGGGAAGAACGGGATCCCGTAGAGGATTATGCTATTATCAATGAGGAACTGGAACAGTATGACCCGGAGTTAAGGCTTCGCCCCCAGCTTGTGGTCGCAAATAAGATGGATGCGGAACTGGCACCGGATATGCTGGAACACTTCCGGGAACACTATCCGGATCTGAAGATCTATGAAGTGAGCACACTGCTCCATCAGGGATTGGATGAAGTGCTGTATGCGGCAATGGACTGCATCGAACAGCAGCGCGTTGTTGATGAAGCAAATGAACCGGAAGAAGAAGTTGTCGTTTACCGCTATGAGCCCAAACGTCCGGACTTCGAGATCAAAAATCTCGGGAACCGGAGATGGAAGGTGGAAAGCGCTAAAGTGGACCGCCTTGCGGAACAGGTCAATTTCGACAATGAAGATGATACGTATGCATTCGCCAGAACTCTTACCAAGATGGGTATTGATCATGCGTTAAGGGAAGCTGGCTGTAAGGATGGAGATCAGGTCATTGTCGGAACCTATATTATGGATTTTACGGATTGAGTTGAGGAAACATTGTGATCGCATTTATTAAGGGAACAGTACAGAGTTACGGCGCAGACTGGCTGATTATTGACCATGATGGCATGGGCTGGAAAGTCAGTTACGCACATACAGATAAGGTTCACCTCAATATGGAGGTGATGGTATTTACCTATCTGCACTATACAGAAGCAGAGCTTTCGCTGTACGGATTTGAAAGCCAGCAGGAAATGGATCTGTTTCTGCGTCTGATTTCAGTAAAGGGACTGGGTCCCAAGACTGCGATGAACATGTTGGCGAAAGCCAGTGCTGACCGTATCATTACGGCTGTGGAAAACGGGGATGTGGCGATCCTGAAATCCATGCCGGGAATCGGTGCGAAAACAGCAAGCCAGATTGTACTTGATCTTAAAGGCAAACTGGTTCCGGTAGAACAGAAACAGAAGCAGGAGAAGGCAGATCTTCCCCTTGCGGTGGAGGAAGCGTGCGAAGGTCTTCGCACCTTCGGCTATAAGCAGCCGGAGATTAACGCCGCCGCCGATTATATGAAGGAACACCCACAGGAGACAACGGAAGATTATCTCCGGATTGGTCTCAAGTTCCTCATGAAACGAAAACTGGGAGGATAACTGCTTATGAGTAATGAAAATGAACGGCTTCTCTCTGCTGTATCGGCAGGCGAAGAAGAGGAAAGCCTGCGCCCGCAGTCATTAGATGAGTATGTGGGACAGGATGCCCTGAAGGAAAACCTCAGGATATTCATTCAGGCTGCATTACAGCGGAATGAAAGTCTTGACCATGTGCTGCTCTATGGGCCTCCAGGACTTGGAAAGACGACGCTTTCCTACATTCTTGCGAATGAAATGCATACCGGCATCCGTGTAGCCAGTGGTCCAAGTATTGAAAAGGCCGGTGATCTTGCGGCGATTCTGTCGGTGCTGGACCCTGGTGACATTCTCTTTATTGATGAAATTCACCGGCTTCCTAAAGTTGTGGAAGAAGTGCTTTATCCGGCGATGGAAGATTTCTGTATTGATGTCATCGTTGGTAAGGATTCAGGAAGCCGCAGTGTTCGACTGGATCTACCGCCATTTACGTTAGTTGGTGCCACGACGCGGGCTGGAGATCTTTCTTCTCCATTGCGTGATCGCTTTGGCATCGTATCCAAACTGGAGTATTACAATCATGATCAGCTGGCATCGATTGTAAGACGTACTGCCAGAGTGCTGAATGTGAAGATCGACGAACCTGCGGTTTATGAAATCGCACGGCGCAGCCGGGGAACTCCCCGTATTGCTAATCGGCTCCTGCGTCGGATTCGTGACTTTGCGCAGGTATGGAATAACGGTGTCATTACCGATCAGATTGCCCAGGACAGCTTAGAGCGTCTGCATGTGGATTCCCTTGGTCTTGATGAAGTGGATATCCGCTATCTTCGTGGAATCATTGAACGGTTCCGCGGCGGGCCGGTTGGTCTTGAAGCACTCGCGAATTCCATCAGTGAGGAAACAACAACGCTGGAAGATGTCTATGAGCCTTATCTGATTCAGATTGGCTTTGTGAATCGTACCAGCCGGGGCCGGGTTGTAACGGATGCGGCATATAAGCATCTGGGAATTACGATTCCCGGCACCAATCAGACCTTATTCTGATTCCATCAACCGGAGTAACTCAGGCTCCGGTTTTTGAATGCCTGCTTCGTGATAGAATAAGGGTCATGAGTGAAGTCAGTCCACGCAGTAAGCTGCGCATGATGAAACGCAGATACTTCATTACAACGATGGTGGTCTACCTGTTGTGTTTTCTTGTGGCTTATCTGATTGCGGAAGTGATGTTCATGATTTTTGAAGTCAATCCATATCCCAGGCTTGTAGTTTTGATTCTGCTTATGATTCTAGACGGCATCTTAACGAACTACCTGATGAATCATCGCTGGGTCGAAAAGTGGAAGCGGGAAGCTCCGGATGTGCTGGATGCGATCCGTGCACCCGAGCCTGCCTATATTACACCTCCCGTTCTTCCTTCTGCGGTAACAGCTTCAGAGTCGAACGAACCGGTCAGATATCATCGTACCCAACATAAGGAACTAGAAGCGATGAAGAACAATGAAGCACCTTCTTTGGAAGCTGTATCTTCAAAGCCTTCGAAAGACAATGAAACTGCATCTGCCATCCCGACTGCATTAGAAGAACAACCACATCGATTTTTTGCGCGTTTCAGAAAACAGAACAAACCGGAACCAGTTCCTGTTGAAGAAGAAACACCTAAGGAAGAGATGTCTTTGGAAACGGAACCTGAGAAGGAACCAGAGGTTTCTTCCTGGTCTGTTCCCTTTGACGAGATGCCGACGGAAGAACTTGAAACGGCGGTTGAAAAAGCCATGGATGGAGGATATAATCCTGAATAGCGAAGATCGGAACAAGTAGGTTTGATTCCCGTACTGATAGAGAGCTCTTGGCTGGTGGAAAAGAGCAGGCGGGGTGAAACAGAAGTCCTCCGTGAGCTGTTATTCTGAACCGAATCAGTAAGATTAACCGTATCCGGCACGTTACGCCGTTTGAGAAGCAAGCAAGGTGGTACCACGCTGAAATCGCGTCCTTCGCAGGGACGTTTTCTTTTGTTTAAGGAGGAAGAAGTAGAGATGGAACAGAATCTGGCACCGAAGTATGATCACCATGCAGTGGAAGAAGGTCGTTATGACCATTGGGTCTCGCAGGGCTATTTCACTGCCGGAGACAAGTCAAAGGACCCGTTTACAATTGTAATTCCGCCGCCGAATGTCACTGGAATTCTTCATATCGGTCATGCCTGGGATAATACCTTACAGGATATAATTTCCCGCTATAAGCGCATGCAGGGATATGACATGCTGTATCTGCCGGGCATGGACCATGCGGGAATCGCAACCCAGGCCAGAGTTGATGCCCGCCTGAAAAGTGAAGGTGTTTCCCGTTACGATATCGGCCGTGAGAAATTCCTTGAGAGGGCATGGGAGTGGAAGGAAGAATACGCCGCGACCATCCGGAAACAGTGGGCGAAGCTGGGAAACAGCCTCGACTATACGAGAGAACGCTTCACCATGGATGAAGGGTTCAATGATGCGGTCCGTCATGTATTTGTGACACTCTATAACGAAGGACTCATTTACCGTGGATGGAGAATCATCAACTGGGATCCGGAAGCACGTACAGCACTTTCCAATATTGAAGTCTATTACCAGGATGATCCGGGAAAGATGTACTACATGAAGTATCGGGTTGTGGAAACTGGACGGGAATTCACCGTTGCGACAACACGACCGGAAACCATGTTTGGTGATGTCTGCGTTGTCGTTAATCCGGAAGATGAACGGTTTAAGGATGTGATTGGTCTTCATACGATCAATCCCGCAAATGGCGAAGAACTTCCGATTATCGGTGATGATTACGTCGATGTCGAATTCGGTACCGGTGCGATGAAGTGCACACCTGCCCATGACCCGAATGACTTTGCGATTGCGGAACGCCATGGCCTTGATAAGCCGATCTGTATGAATGATGACGGCACGATGAACAGCCTGGCCGGAGAGTTTGAAGGCATGGATCGTTATGAATGCCGTGATGCATTGATCAAGCGCATTGAAGCAGAAGGAAATCTCATTAAGATTGAGGAAATCACACATAATGTCGGACACAGTGAACGTACGCATTGTGTTGTAGAGCCGTATCTTTCCCAGCAGTGGTTTGTAAAGATGAAGCCGCTTGCGGATGATGTGCTCGCACATCAAAGCAGTGATGAAGAGAAGATTCACTTCTATCCGGATCGTTTTGAAAAGGTATTTACGCAATGGCTTGAGAATATTGAAGACTGGTGCATTTCCCGCCAGCTCTGGTGGGGTCATCGAATTCCTGCCTGGTATAACAAGGAAACCGGAGAGACTTATGTCGGTGAAACTGATCCGGCCAATCCAGATCAGTGGGTTCAGGATGAAGATGTTTTGGATACCTGGTTCTCTTCTGCGCTCTGGCCGTTTGCGACGCTTGGCTGGCCAGAAGATACGGAAGATTACAAGCATTACTATCCAACTTCTACGATGGTTACCGGCTATGACATCATCTTCTTCTGGGTTGCCCGAATGGCATTCCAGGCACGTCATTTCACAAATAACCGTCCGTTCCGTGATGTTTTGATTCATGGCCTGATTCGTGATGCCAAAGGACGCAAGATGTCCAAATCGCTTGGCAATGGAATTGATCCGATGGAAGTCATTGATGAGTATGGTGTAGATGCACTGCGCTTCTTCCTTTCCACGAACAGTACACCTGGTCAGGATATGCGTTATATTCCGGAAAAGGTGGAAGCTTCCTGGAACTTCATCAATAAACTGTGGAATGCGAGTCGGTTTGTATTGATGAATCTGCCGGAAGGAATGACTTATGAAGATGTCGACCTGTCTACACTTTCCGCAAGTGATGCATGGATTCTCAATAAGCTGAATATCGTTCGTGATCATGTGACTGCGAACATGGAAAAATATGAATTCGCTCTGGTTGGAAATGAACTGTATTCCTTTGTATGGGATGATTTCTGTTCCTGGTACATCGAACTTTCCAAGGCAAGTCTTGGCAGTGAGGATCCTTCGGTAGTAAAGGGAGCACAGTCTACACTGCTCGTGATGCTTGATGCGATCATTCGCTTACTGCATCCGTTCATGCCGTTTGTGACAGAAGAAATCTATCAGAAACTCCCGCATCGCAAGGAAAGCATCTGCCTGGAAGACTGGCCTGCACATATCGATCATCTACCAGAAGCAGATCTTGATGGAATGGATCGTCTGATTTCCGTCATTCAGAAGATTCGTGAAGTAAAGACAGTGAATGAACTGAAACCAAGCGCACACCTTGATGTATTGATCAAGGATCTGGATGGGACAATTGTTCCAGTCAACGATACACAGAGTTCCATGTTGGAACGTCTTGCGAAAGTTACCTGGAAAGATGCTCTCTCTGGCGATCTCTCCGTTCATACCGTACGTGGCGGCTCACTTTACATTCCAAGTGATCAGCTGATGGATGTGGAAGCGGAGAAGGCGAAGATGAATGCGGAGAAGGAACGGCTCGAAGGAGAATTGAAGCGCAGCCGCGGTATTCTTTCCAATCAGGGCTTCCTGGCAAAAGCGCCTAAAGCGAAGATTGAACAGGAACAGAAGAAGCTGGAAGACTACGAAAAACAGTTGAATGTTGTCCTGTCAAGATTGCAGGAATTGGAAGGGTAAGTATGCTATAATCCGATTGATGAGAACAATCTCTGCGGATGATAAGAAGACTTATAATCGAACCATGATATGATGGGGGATTTTAAGTCTTTTTGTTTGTTTACACAAGAAAGGAGCCTGAGATATGAGCAAGAAAGATAATCGAAAGAAACATCCTGTGCTGAAGACTGCAGGTGCACTTGCGGCGACTGGAGCTGCGGCGTATGGCGGATATTCTTTTCTGCTGTTTACACATGCATTCAACACGGATAAATCCCGTTTTCATCCGGATGGAATCATTCCCAACAGTGCAGAAACTGCTTCTGCCAATGAATGGCTGAAGAATTCTGATCGAGTGGATGATACACTGCGAAGTTATGATGATCTGACACTTCATGCGATGCGGATTGAAAATCATCCGGAAGCGAAGAAGTGGATGATTCTTCTGCATGGATTCCATCGCTGCAGTTATGACCTTCTGCCGTTAATGATGGAAGCAGACCGTCACGGATATAATCTTCTCGTACCGGATCAGCGTGCAAGCGGTCAGTCCGAAGGAACATTTACCGGTCTTGGCTGGCCAGAACATTATGACCTGCTTTCATGGATCAACTATCTGACCGTACTTCGCCCGGAAGCTTCTATCGTACTGTATGGAATTGATATGGGTGCTTCTGCAGTGATGAATGCGGTAGGGGATATTCTTCCTTCCAATGTCGCTGCGGCAATTGAAGAAGGCGGATATGCGGATCTCAAGGAAGAACTTGTTTATCTTGCGGAAAAGAATACCGAGATTCCTGCTAAGCCCTTTATTCCGGCAGTAGATCTGCTGATACGGCAGAATCTGCATTTCAGCATGAATGACATTTCTACCAAACGTCAGTTGAACAACGCGAAGATTCCGATGTTATTCCTGCATGGAAGTGATGATCAGGTTGTACCTGCATTCAATGCGGAAGTGTGCGCCGCATCCTATGGCGGTGAAAAGGAACTGGTGATTCTTGAATCCACCGGATTCAGCGGATGCCGTTATCACGCATCGTACTTCGATACGATATTCAGCTTCGCAGATAAGTATGCAAAATAGCTGAAACCCCTTTGTTTGCGCTTATTATTTGTTGTTCAAAAACAATTGCTGTTTTATAATCTTCAACGTAGAAAACTACTAAACACAATAAAAGAGAAAGGATGGCTGTATGGCTGCAAAAAAGTACGTCTACAAATTTTCAGAAGGAAACGGTAAGATGCGCGAACTGCTCGGCGGCAAGGGTGCAAACCTTGCGGAAATGAGCAATCTCGGCATGCCGGTTCCGCAGGGTTTCACAATTACTACGGAGGCATGTAATGCCTATTATGCGGATGGACAGAAGATCTCCAAGGATATCCAGAAGCAGATTGATACACATGTATCCTGGCTCCAGAAGGAAACAGGAAAGAAACTTGGAGACAAGAAGAATCCTCTTCTGGTATCGGTACGTTCCGGTGCCCGTGCATCCATGCCGGGTATGATGGATACCATTCTGAACCTCGGTATGAATGACGATGTCGTTGAGGTTGTCGCAAACGCTACTGGAAACAAGCGTTTTGCGTATGACAGCTATCGCCGTTTCGTTCAGATGTTCTCTGATGTTGTAATGGGTCTCAACAAATCCAAGTTTGAAGAGATCATTGATGAGATTAAGGAAAAGAAGGGCGTCAAGCTCGACATCGATCTCGATGCGGATGACATGGTCGAACTGACCAAGCGCTTCAAGGCATTTTATAAGAAGAACCTGAAGGAAGACTTCCCTCAGGATCCTAACGTTCAGCTGAACCGTGCCATCATGGCTGTCTTCCGTTCCTGGATGAATGATCGTGCAATCTTCTACCGTAAGATGAACGACATTCCGGAAAGCTGGGGAACTGCAGTTAACGTTCAGTCCATGGTCTTCGGAAACATGGGTGATGACTGCGGAACCGGTGTTGCGTTTACTCGTAATCCGGCAACCGGTGAAAAGAAGCTGTTCGGAGAATTCCTTATGAATGCGCAGGGTGAAGACGTCGTTGCGGGTATCCGTACACCGCAGCCGATCTCTGAACTGCAGAAGACTATGCCTGGTGCATATAAGGACTTCGTTAAGATCTGCAATAAGCTGGAAAAGCATTACCACGATATGCAGGATATGGAGTTCACCATTGAACATGGCAAACTGTTCATGTTGCAGACACGTAATGGTAAGCGTACTGCTGCCGCTGCACTTAAGGTTGCGGTTGACATGGTTAAGGAAGGCCTTGTCACAAAGGATCAGGCTCTGCTTATGGTTGAACCGAAGCAGCTCGATGACCTGCTCCATCCGCAGTTCGATGCGGCTGATCTTAAGGCTGCCAAGGACCGTGTGATTGCCAAGGGCCTTGCGGCTTCTCCTGGTGCTGCATCCGGTCAGGTTGTCTTCACCGCAGAAGATGCGAAGAAGTGGGTTGAAAAGGGTAAGAAGGTTGTTCTTGTTCGTCTTGAAACCTCTCCGGAAGATATCGAAGGTATGCATGTTTCCGAAGGTATCCTCACTGTCCGCGGTGGTATGACCAGCCACGCTGCAGTCGTTGCCCGTGGTATGGGCGCATGCTGCGTATCCGGTGCTGGAGAAATCAAGGTTAATGAAGCTAAAAAGACATTCGAAGTCGGTGGAAAGAAGTACAAGGAAGGCGATGTGATCTCCCTGGATGGTTCCACAGGCTTTGTCTACAGCGGAGCGATCAAGACAGTTCCGGCTACCATTTCCGGTAACTTCAAGACTTTCATGGATTGGGCAGATGCTCGTCGTACACTGAAGATTCGTACTAATGCCGATACACCGGCTGACGCAAAACGTGCTGTTGAGTTCGGTGCAGAAGGTGTTGGACTTGTTCGTACGGAACATATGTTCTTCAACTCTGCAGAACGTATCAAGGCAATCCGTATGCTGTGTGTTGCACAGAATACCGAACAGCGTAAGAAGGCGCTTGATCTGCTCGAACCGATGCAGCAGGAAGACTTCGAAGGTATCTTCGAGGCAATGGGCGGACGTTCCGTTACCATTCGTCTTCTTGACCCGCCTCTCCATGAATTCCTTCCGAAGACCGATGCTGAGGCAAAGGATGTTGCCAAGGCAATGGGCATCACCATCAAAGATGTGGAAGCTGCAGCTGCGGCTCTCCATGAATTCAACCCGATGATGGGACATCGTGGATGCCGTCTTGATGTTACGTATCCGGAAATTGGTGAAATGCAGGCTCGTGCGATCATCAAGGCTGCGATCAAGGTAAACAAGAAACATCCGAGATGGAAGGTTGTTCCGGAAATCATGATTCCGCTTGTCGGCGAACCGAAGGAGCTGGAATATGTTGCGAAGATCGTTAAGGATACTGCAGACGCTACTATCAAGGCCGCAAGATCCAAGCAGACCTATAAGGTTGGAACGATGATCGAAATTCCGCGTGCCGCATTACTGGCTGGCGAAATTGCCAAGACAGCTGAATTCTTCAGCTTCGGAACCAACGACCTGACACAGATGACATTCGGTTTCTCCCGTGATGATGCGGGCAAGTTCCTGGATGATTACTATGGAAAGCACATTTACGAATCTGATCCGTTCGCACACGTAGATCAGAATGGTGTTGGTCAGCTCATTGAACTCGCTGCGAAGACTGGACGTGCTACCCGTGCAGATCTGCATCTTGGTGTATGCGGAGAACACGGTGGTGATCCGGCTTCCATCGAATTCTTCCAGAAGGCTGGACTCAACTATGTAAGCTGCTCGCCGTATCGTGTACCTATTGCCCGTCTTGCGGCGGCGCAGGCTGCGATCAAAGTCGGCGGCCCGGCTAAGAAAGCTTCGAAAAAAGCACCTGTCAAAAAGACAGCTGCCAAGAAGAAGTAATCAGGTTTGATCCAAAGCTCATTTGCTAGAGGATAGAAGAAGGCAAGAAAGGAGGAATTTCTCATGGCTGAAAAGAAGGTTGTTAAGAAGGCTGCAGAGGTTAAGAAACCTGCTGTAAAGAAGGCCGTTGCTAAGAAGCCCGCTGCTAAGAAGGCTGAACCCGCAAAGAAGACAACAGCGAAGAAAGCTGCTCCTGCAAAGAAGGAAACAGTAAAGAAGGCTGCTGCTCCTGCGAAGAAGGCAACTGCTAAGAAGGCCGCTGCTCCTGCAAAGAAGGAAACAGCAAAGAAGGCTGCTGCTCCTGCAAAGAAGACAACAGCAAAGAAAGCTGCTGCTCCTGCGAAGAAGGAAACAGCAAAGAAGGCTGCTGCTCCTGCGAAGAAGACATCAGCGAAGAAGGCTGCTGCTCCTGCGAAAAAGGAAACAGCAAAGAAAGCTGCTGCTCCTGCGAAGAAGACAACAGCAAAGAAAGCTGCTCCTGCAAAGAAGGAAACAGCGAAAAAGGCAGCTCCTGCTAAGAAGACTGCTGCTAAGAAGTCCAAGTAACAGATTATATTGGGGAAAGAGGGCGAATCATTACGTCCTCTTTTTTGATGGAAACATATGAAAATTATGAAACAATCTTGATGTGAATGAAAAACAGCAGTAAACTATTTTCAATAAGAAACCGATGAGGCGAAGATAACGGCAGATAAGATCTCCAAGAGAGTCCAGGTAAGGTGAGAGCTGGATAGAAGTACCGTCTGTCAAATGGATCGCTGAGGGCAGGGTCAAAGGGTAATACCGAGTATTCCCTGACGCAGGAACTGCGTTAATGTTCAAGGATATGTTAGTATCCTGATGAGAGCGCACTATGTGCGAATGAAGGGTGGCACCGCGAATTGTATTCGTCCCTGATGGAATTAAACCTGTTCCATCAGGGTTTTTGTTTTAAAAGGAGGACTGGTATGATTGTTCCCTCATATGAAGAAATCAAAACTTACGCATCTGATCCCGAGCTAAAGATACTTCCGATCGCAAAGGAAATTCTTTCAGATTTCACTACCCCGATTCGTACACTTCGGGTACTGCATAATGTCAGCGATCATGTGTTTCTTCTGGAGTCGATGGAAGAACGTGAGCGCTGGGGCCGGTATACATTTCTGGGTTTTGATCCAAAACTGGAAATCACCTGTGAAAACGGCGTACTTCAAGCAGGAGGCCTCACGATCGAAACCTTACATCCGGAGGAATATATCCGTCAGATATTGAAGGAATATAAGGCACCACGGATTCCTTCGCTTCCTCCGTTTACCGGCGGGTTAGTCGGATACTTCTCCTATGATTATCTGAAATATGCTGAACCATCATTAAAACTTGATGCGCAGGATACCGAGCACTTCAAAGATATCGATCTGATGCTGTTTGATAAGCTGATTGCCTTCGACCATCTCAAACAGAAAATCGTACTGATTGTAAACATGAAACTTTCCGAAGGGGAGACCGGATATCGAAATGCGGTGCTGCAGATAGAGCAGCTTGAACATCTTATCCGCAATGGTGAACCTGCAGTTGAAGAACCTGGAAGAATTGTTGGAGAAGTAACGCCGCTGTTTGATGAAGAACGCTATTGCGCAATGGTAGAAAAAGCCAAGCATTACATCTATGAAGGGGATATCTTCCAGATTGTATTATCCAATCGTCTTGAAGCGAAGTATGAAGGCAGTCTTCTGAATGCCTATCGCATGCTGCGGACGATCAATCCTTCGCCCTATATGTTCTACTTCTGTTCCAGCGATCTTGAAGTTTCCGGTGCTTCGCCGGAGACATTAGTCAAACTGCAGGATGGAATTCTTCATACCTTCCCATTAGCCGGGACACGACCCCGTGGAGCGACTGAAGAGGAAGATCAGCGATTGGAAGAAGAACTGCTTCACGATGAAAAAGAACTGGCGGAACATAATATGCTTGTCGACCTTGGCCGGAATGATATCGGTAAGATCAGCAAGTTTGGCAGCGTGCAGGTAGAGAAGTTTCACTCCATAGAACGTTATTCTCATGTCATGCATATCGGTTCTACCGTGCGAGGGCAACTGCGTGAAGATAAGGACGCATTGGATGCGGTAGGCGCTATTCTCCCTGCTGGCACCTTATCTGGTGCACCGAAGATCCGTGCCTGCCAGCTGATTAATGATCTTGAAGATAATAAGCGTGGGATCTATGGCGGCGGTATTGGCTATCTCGACTTCAGCGGAAATCTGGATCTGTGCATTGCCATTCGGATTGCCTATCGAAAAAACGGAAGTGTGTTTGTCAGGAGCGGCGCTGGAATCGTTGCGGATTCTAATCCGCAGAAAGAATATCAGGAATGCCTGAATAAGGCAGCTGCGGTCATTGCCAGTCTGAAACAGGCAGAGGAGGAAACGCTATGATTCTTCTGATTGATAACTATGACAGCTTTACCTTCAATCTGTATCAGATGCTGGGAAGTATTGAGCCGGATCTCAAGGTAATTCGCAATGACGCCAATACAGCAGAAGAAATCCTTGCAATGCATCCCGCAGGCATCGTGCTGTCTCCAGGCCCTGGACGTCCAAAGGATGCGGGTGTTTGTGAAGAAGTGATTCGGACATTGCGTGGTAAGATTCCAATTCTTGGAGTATGTCTTGGCGAACAGGCCATCTGTGAAGTCTATGGGGCGGAAGTGACGTATGCGAAAAAGCTCATGCATGGAAAAACATCTTCCACATCCATTGACACCAGCAGTGAACTGTTTCATGGATTACCTGATGTGATTGAAACTGCGCGATACCATTCCCTTGCGGCAGATTCGGACACCATACCAGAAGAACTAACCATCATTGCCAGATCGGAAGATGGAGAGGTCATGGGTGTTGAAGATCGAAACCGTCATGTCTATGGTGTTCAATTTCATCCGGAATCCATCATGACACCACAGGGATCTGTAATTCTGGAAAACTTCATCCGCATCGCAAAGGAGGAAGCTGCTCATGGCTGATATTCTTACGCAGCTGGCAGATTATGCCCGGCTTCGTGTCGCAGAAAAGAAGAAGGTTCACTCATTTGAAGAAGTAAAGGAAGCAGCTTGCGCACTTCCGAATGATCACAGCTTCCCATTTGAAACCGCATTACGACAGGAAGGAGTGTCCTTCATCTGTGAATGCAAGAAAGCATCTCCCTCTAAAGGGCTCATAGATCCAGAGTTCCCATATCTTGAAATCGCCAGGGAATATGAAGCAGCAGGGGCAGATGCGATCTCCTGTCTCACTGAACCGAAGTGGTTTCTTGGTTCGGATGACTATCTCAGGAATATCGTCTCCAAAGTATCCATTCCTGTGTTACGAAAGGACTTTACTGTCGACCCCTATATGATTTATGAGGCAAAACTTCTCGGGGCTTCTGCGGTGCTTCTGATCGTCGCAATTCTTTCGGAAGAAGAGATTGCGGAAGGAATGCAAATCGCGGATTCTCTGGGCTTATCTGCCCTTGTGGAAGCCCACGATGAATCTGAAGTAAAGACTGCGGTACGTGCCGGCGCAAGAATTCTTGGGGTGAATAACCGGAATCTGAAAGACTTTACCGTCGATGTTCATAACAGTATCGCATTACGTGATGCTGTGCCGGAGGATGTGCTGTTTGTGGCTGAAAGCGGAATACGAACACGAAGTGATATCGAAACCCTGGAACAGGGAAGGATCAACGGCGTTCTGATTGGAGAAACTCTGATGAGAGCAGAAAACAGAAAGGCAGTGCTTGATGAGCTGAAAGGAGTAAATCATGATTAAAGAAGCAATCGAGAAAATTTCCAACAAGGGAGACCTGACCTACGACGAAGCCTATACGGTAATGAATGAAATCATGTCCGGAGAGACAACCCCGACACAGAACGCTGCGTTCCTTGCGGCACTTTCCACCAAGAGCACCAAAGCAGAAACTATCGATGAGATTTCTGGTTGTGCTGCGGCGATGCGTGAACATGCGACACCAGTTGATCATACTGGAATGGAAGTACTGGAAATTGTCGGTACCGGAGGCGATGGAGCTCGCTCCTTCAATATTTCTACAACTGCTGCCTTTGTGATTGCGGCATCCGGAATCAAGGTCGCAAAGCACGGTAACCGTGCGGCGTCCTCCTTAAGCGGCACTGCGGACTGCCAGGAAGCACTTGGTGTAAACATTGACCAGAGTCCGGAACAGGCACTTCGTTTACTGAAGGATCCGGGGATCTGCTTCTTCTTTGCGCAGAAATATCATTCCGCAATGAAGTATGTCGGAGCGATCCGTCGCGAACTTGGATTCCGTACCGTGTTCAATATTCTCGGTCCTCTAACCAATCCGACCCGCCCGGAATATTTCGTGCTCGGTGTCTATGATGAGTATCTTGTAGAACCGATCGCAAAGGTTCTGGATAAGCTTGGCGTAAAACGGGCGCTTGTTGTATATGGACAGGATCGCCTGGATGAAATTTCTGCCGTTGGCGCAACCTCGGTATGCGAATTGAAAAACGGTTATTACCGTACAACAGTGATCAAACCGGAAGACTTCGGGTTAGTTTCCGGCACAAAGGATGAACTGGTTGGCGGAACACCGGAAGAAAACGCAGAGATCACAAGAGGAATTCTGAATGGATCCATTCAGGGAACCAAGCGGAATGCGGTATTACTTAACGCTGGTGCCGGCATTTATGTGGCGGGGAAAGCAGACTCCATTGAAGACGGAGTTGTGCTTGCCCAGAAACTCATTGATGACGGTTCTGCGTATGATTTGATGGAACGGTATATTGAGGAGTCCAATCGGGCATGACGCTCGTAAAGATCTGCGGCCTAAGGCGACGGGAAGATGCGCTTGCGGCAGTGAACTACGGGGCAGATATTGCGGGAGTGATATTAACAAAGCGGTTCTGGCGTTATGTAGATGAGGAAACGGTTTTTGGTATTCATGAAGCGCTTGCGTCCAGAATTCCACTTTGTGGTGTATTTGTGGATGAACCGGTTTCTGTGGTGAAATCCTATCTGGATCAGGGATTGATTGATCTGGTTCAGCTTCATGGCTCTGAGTCAAATACACATATCAGAGAACTTCGCACTTGCCATCCGGAAACAAAAATCATAAAAGCATTTCAGATCAGAAATGAATCAGATCTGAATGGTGCACTGGAGTCAGAAGCGGATTTTGTATTGTTGGATGGAGGGACCGGAACCGGACAGGCATTCAACTGGAAGTTGATTGGATCGTTTTCACGGCCCTATCTTCTGGCTGGAGGATTATCTCCGGAGAATGTCAAGGATGCGGTACTCGCCAATCATCCCTATGGGGTTGATACCAGCTCTGGGGTTGAAACAGATCGGGTGAAGGATCCCACACGTATTAAAGACTTTATTCATGCGGTAAAGGAGGCAGACAACCATGAGTGAATCAAGAGGAAGATTCGGTGTCCATGGCGGACAGTATATTCCTGAAACATTGATGAACGCCGTCATTGAGCTGGAAGAAGCATATAACACGTATAAAGATGATCCGCAGTTTAATGAAGAGCTGACAACGCTGTTCAATGAATATGCCGGGCGTCCCAGCCGTCTTTACTATGCGGAGCGGATGACCAATGATCTTGGCGGCGCGAAGATTTATCTTAAGCGTGAAGACCTGAATCATACTGGTGCTCATAAGATTAATAACGTGTTGGGTCAGGCATTGCTGGCGAAGAAAATGGGAAAGACTCGTCTCATCGCTGAGACAGGAGCTGGCCAGCATGGAGTAGCCACCGCAACGGCTGCGGCCTTGTTTGGCATGGAATGCGTCGTATTCATGGGAAAGGAAGACATCGAACGCCAGGCGCTCAATGTTTATAAGATGAAACTGCTTGGCTCAGATGTGGTATCCGTCGATACCGGAACCGGCACGCTGAAAGATGCGGTTTCACAAGCCATGCGGGAATGGACATCCCGGATTTCTGATACGCATTACTGTCTTGGGTCTGTGATGGGCCCGCATCCATTTCCTACCATCGTTCGTGATTTCCAGGCGGTCATCTCGAAAGAGATCAAAGCACAGATGTTGGAGAAGGAAGGGCGGCTTCCGGATGCGGTGCTTGCCTGTGTCGGCGGAGGCTCGAATGCAATTGGCTCCTTCTATCATTTCATTGAAGACGAACAGGTGAAATTGATCGGCTGTGAAGCGGCAGGACGGGGAATTGATACGTTTGAAACGGCAGCGACAATTAATACTGGAAGACTTGGTATCTTCCATGGCATGAAGTCCTACTTCTGCCAGGATGAATTCGGGCAGATCGCCCCGGTATATTCCATCAGCGCAGGACTCGATTACCCTGGCGTCGGCCCGGAACATGCATGGTTATATGATATTGGCCGGGCACAGTATGTGGCGATTACAGATGAAGAAGCTGTCAATGCGTTTGAATATCTTTCCCGAATTGAAGGCATTATTCCTGCGATTGAATCTTCCCATGCATTGGCATATGCGATGAAATATGCGCCGACACTGGACAAGGATAAGATTATCGTCGTCACAGTATCTGGCCGGGGAGACAAGGATTGTGTCAGTGTTGCACGTTACCGTGGAGAGGAGATCAGCGAATGAGCAGAATCAGTCAGGCATTTCAGAAACATAAGGCATTCATTCCCTTTATCACCTGCGGTGATCCGGATCTATTAACAACGGAGAAGACCGTACATGCGATGGTGGAAGCAGGGGCAGATCTCATTGAGCTGGGAATTCCGTTTTCTGATCCAACTGCGGAAGGTCCCGTCATCATGGCTGCGGATGAGCGTGCTCTTGCGGGAGGAGTGACGACCGATCAGATCTTTGATCTTGTCGTACGGCTGCGTCAGGATATCACGATACCTCTCGTCTTTATGACCTATGCCAATGTGGCCTATTCCTATGGCAGTGAACGGTTTATTTCCAAGGCCGCAGAAGCTGGAATCGATGGATTGATTCTTCCGGATGTTCCATTTGAAGAGAAACATGAGTTCAGTGATCTCTGCGGTCAATATGGAATCGATCTGATTTCCATGATCGCGCCAACCTCAGAAGACCGCATTTCCTTAATCGCCAGGGAAGCGAAGGGATTCCTCTATGTTGTATCTTCCCTTGGTGTAACTGGAGTGCGTTCCTCCATTACAACCGATATCGGAGCGATGATTCGTCTTGTCAAGGTAAGTACGGATGTTCCATGTGCGGTAGGCTTTGGCATCTCGACACCAGAACAGGCAAAGGCCATGGCAGAATTATCTGATGGTGCGATCGTCGGTTCTGCGATTGAAAAACTGTTAGCACAATATGGAACAGAAGCGGTGGAACCGGTTGGAAACTATGTGAAATCCATGGCCGATGCGGTACATTCCATATAACAGGCAATTGATTCACCCGGTGAAGAAGGACAGGAGTTCTCATTCTCCGGGTTTTCTGATTGTTACTCTTCTCTTTCATTGACAGGGTATTCCAAGTGCGTTATAAATTAGTCAATGTGATGAACAGGACAACAGTTCCGTCCCGTGATCAGAGAGATATCCGGTTGGTGAAAGGATATTGAACAAAACGGAACTTACCACCTGGAAGCAGCGCCGTAATGGGCAGCCGTAACTCCTGCGTTAAGGGAAGGATAAGTGCTCATGGAATTCCCATGGGAAACAAGGTGGTACCGCGCCGTCAGCGTCCTTTGTGTAAGGCGCTTTTTATTTTTTAACAACGAAAGGGGACATATGATTAACTTTAAGGAAAATGAAGAGCTGAATACGCTCAATCACAGTTGTGCGCATCTGATGGCACAGGCTGTCAAACACCTGTATCCGCAGGCGAAGTTCTGGGTAGGACCGGTTGTGGAAGAAGGCTTCTATTACGATATCGACCTTGGGGATGATGTCATTCGCGATGAAGATCTCCCTAAGATTGAAAAGGAAATGAAGAAGTGCGCCAAAGATGCCAAGCGCATCGTGCGCCATGAGATTTCAAGAGAAGAAGCACTGGAACAGTTTAAGGATGATCCATATAAAGTGGATCTGATTACCCGCATGGAAGAAGGCACCAATATTTCCATGTATTCTCAGGGTGACTTTACTGATCTCTGCCGGGGACCTCACGTAGATAATACAAAGCTGTTAAAGAACTTCAAACTTCTGAAACACAGTGGTGCATATTGGAAGGGTGATGAACATAACAAGGTGCTGCAGCGGATCTATGGCGTCTGCCTGCAGACGCCAGAAGCGCTGGAAGCACATCTTAAAGATCTTGAAGATGCCAAACTCCGTGATCATCGTAAGCTTGGAAAAGATCTTTCCATGTTCATGTTTTCCGAGACAATCGGTGCTGGTCTTCCAATGTGGCTGCCAAACGGATTTACCGTACGCCGTCTTCTTTCCGATTACATCATGGATAAGGAACTGGCCCAGGGATATGTCCATGTAAAGACACCGGTGGTTGTGAATACAAAACTCTATAAGATTTCCGGTCACCTGGCTCATTACAAAGATGACATGTTTCCGATCATGGAACGGGATGGCGAAGAATTCTGTCTTCGTCCGATGAATTGCCCCGAACATATGATTATGTATAAGAGCAGACTGCACAGTTATCGTGATCTCCCGGTTCGAATCGCAGAGATTGCGGATGACTTCCGCTTTGAGGCAAGCGGTGCTCTGACTGGTATTGAACGGAGTCGTGCCTTCGTACAGAATGACTCTCATATCTTCTGCCGTCCGGATCAGATCGCTTCTGAAATCAAAGATGTAACGAAGTTGATTCTTGATGTATATCAGGACTTTGGATTTGAAAGTTACAGCTTCCGTCTGTCATTGCGGGATAAGAATAACGCAGAGAAATACTTCGGTAATGATGATCTCTGGGAAAACAGTGAACGTCAGCTCCGGGAAATTCTCAAGGAAATGGAAGTTCCATTCTACGAAGCAGAAGGTGAAGCTGCCTTCTATGGACCAAAGATCGATGTACAGGTGAAATCTGCACTTGGTCATGATGTAACACTGTCCACGATCCAGCTGGATTATCAGCTGCCGGAACGGTTCGAACTTGAATATGTCGATTCCACGGGATCTAAGGTGCGCCCAGTTGTCATCCATCGGGCAATTCTTGGCAGTCTTGACCGCTTCGTTGCCTTCCTGCTGGAAGAGACCAAGGGAATTCTTCCGCTGTGGCTTGCGTCGAAACAGGCCGTAATCATTCCTGTTGCGCCAGAAGCTCATGGGGAGTATGCGAAACAGGTGCTTCTTGCGATGAAGAAGATCGGAATGCGTGTATCCATTGATGACCGCAATGAGAAGCTTGGCTATCGTGTTCGTGAAGCACAGACGTCCAAAATTCCGGTTGAAGTTGTCGTAGGAGAAGGGGAAATGAACGAAGGAAGTGTAACCGTTCGCCGTTATGGTTCCCGTGAAGCTGTAAAACTGAGCCTGGATGAATTCCTGAATACGATGATTCAGGAGATTGAGAGCCGGAAATAATCTGCTCGTTTCATTGAAGTATTTCAGATATTTGATATGATGTGAGTTGTCATCTGACCGCAATGAGTACTTCGGAGCGAAACGGGACAAAACCACAGAACCTGTTGTTTATGTTTCAGTCCGTGTCATTTGACATGGACTGTTTCTATGTTTGGAGGAATGGGTATGGAAACCAGAATTGCTGTGATCGCGATCATTGTCGAAGACCGTTCGGCGACAGATGAATTGAATGCTGTGCTTCATGAATACGGAGACTATATCATCGGCCGGATGGGAATTCCTTATCGGGAAAAACATCTGTCTTTGATCAGTGTTGCGGTAGATGCCCCTAATGAAGTCATTTCTGCATTAACTGGAAAGCTTGGAATGATTCATGGTGTATCTGCCAAGGCAGCGTATTCCAAGGCATAGCCGCGATAGGAGGAATGAAATGAAAAAGTATCTGGTTGCGTTATTGTCAGTAGTAATGCTGGCAGGATGCGGTACTGCTTCGGATGCTGCTTCTGCCGATGTTCAGCCTGCAGAAGATGTGAACGAAGTGGTGGAAGAAGTTCAGGAAGCAGTTGAAGAAGTAAAAGAAGAAGTGACTCTGTCAGGAGAACCCTTAACGATTCTTTCTCCTTCCGGTGCACCGTCTTTATCGTTATTACCGGTGATTGAGGATGGTCTTGCTGATGTGGAAATCGTTGATGGCGCAGACCCGCTTCAGGCAGCCTTTGTCAATCCGGAGCCACAGTATGATCTGATTATCGCCCCCAGCAATCTTGGAATGAAGCTGGCATCTGCTGGTAAAACAACTTATAAACTTCTGGGAATTGTGACCTGGGGGAATCTCTATATTGTCGCAAAGGATGGAATTGAACTTGATCCGTCCAGCTGGGAAAAGATCGCTTCCTTTGGTGAACAGTCGGTTACCGGTATTGTATTCAACGATGTATTCGGTGAGGAACTGAGTGAAGATCAGATTATCTGGTATAACAGCACAGCAGAGGCGAGTGCTGCATTGTTGTCAGATGAAGTTGATGTAGCGATGCTGGCAGAACCGAATGTCACAGCATCCATTGCCAAAGCAAAGCAGAATGATGTGACACTCAATATCATCGGCGATCTCCAGCAGTTATATGCTGGAGCTTCCGGCCTTGGCTTCCCGCAGGCCGCAATCTATGTACAGGAAGATGTCTATGCGGAAAAGACTGAACAGGTAGACGCATTATTTGAGACCATGTCTTCCTTCTCAAATGAAGCTTCTTCAATGGATGCGGCGGTACTGGAACTGTTGATTGATACGACTGGTGGGGCAGAGCGGTTTGGTGTTCCTTCCAGCACGATTGTATCTAAGGCATGGAATCGTATGAATATTCATGTTGAACCTGCAGGAAGTCATCTCGATGACCTGGAGCAGTTTGGAACACTGTTTGGCATTGATGATATTTCAAACGCATTATTGAATTGACCGACAATCAGGCAGGGAACCCTGCTTTTTGGAATTACTCCCATATGAAGAAAGAACATGTATTCAGTACCATCGGTCTTCTGCTGTTATGGCAGATCGCCGCAATGATTCTGCATAACGACATTCTGATTCCGTATCCGCTGGATACGATGAATCGTGTCGCTTCTTTCTTCGTGGATGGTTCGTTTTACCAATCGGTAGGTTCTACCTTACTGCGTGTTTTAAAAGGGTATCTTTTGTCTCTGCTTATCGCATTGTTTATGGTGATTCTTACTGAACGTTTTATCACAGTCAAGCGTCTGTTTTCACCGATTCAGCTGATTACGAAAACTATCCCGAATATCAGCTATATGGTAATCGCCTTGATCTGGCTGGGAAATGAAGGGGCGGTAAGCGCGGTCAGTTTCATGATTTTGTTTCCGGTGTTCTATAACGCATTTGCGAATACGTTGGATCAGCAGGGGCGATCATTAAACGAAGTGGAACTGTTATATCCGGAAACCTTCTGGATGCGTTTACGATTCAAGGTTCTTCCACAACTCGTACCGGAAGTCTTGAAAACCGGAAAAACCGCCGCAGGTCTTGGACTTAAGGTTGGAATCATGGCAGAGATTCTGGGACAAGTCAGAAGCGGTATTGGACGGCGGATGAATTATGCAAGATTATATCTTGATACTACATCCATCTTTGCCTGGACGATTATCATTATTCTGTTGTCTTTGATTCTGGATGTTCTCTTTGATCGGATGTATCAGCAGTTTCTGAAACATGAATCGTGATATAGAAAAGGTCTCTATTGTGAGACCTTTACTGTCATATTAATTGGATTGAATGAGGGAGTTCAGGTATTCTGTGACTTCCTCAATTTTAATTTCCTTCACTTCACCATCTGCACGTGTCTTAACTTCAACCACGCCATCCTTGACGCCGCGCCCGACAGTGACCCGATACGGAACACCAATCAGATCCATATCTTTGAATTTTACGCCCGGGCGTTCATCACGATCATCCAGGATCGGTTCAAGATGCGCAGCCTTGAAGGATTCATACAATGACTCAGCAGCGGAAACCTGTGCTTCATCTTTTCCTGAGATTAAGACGATTGCGACTTTATAAGGTGCAATATTCACTGGCCAGTTCAGACCATTCTCATCACTGCACTGTTCCGCAAGGGCAGCCATACAACGACCCGGACCAATTCCATAGCTTCCCATCCATACATACTGAAGCTGGTTATTCGCATCCAGATACTGAAGATCGAGTGCTTTGGAGTACTTGGTGCCGAGTTTGAAAGTATTTCCGACTTCAATTCCATGTGCGAAGTGCACTGGCTTTCCACAGGCAGGGCAGAGGTCGCCTTCTACAATATTGCGTACGTCTGCTGTCTGATCTGCCTTGAAATCACTCTGGTTAACTCCGGTATAGTGATAACCTGTCTTGTTTGCGCCGACAATGAAGTCTGTCATATAAGCGACTTCCTGATCCATGACAAGTCTGCACTTGATTCCAATCGGACCCGCAAAGCCGACTTCCGCAGAAGTTACTTCCGTTACGACTTCCGGTTCCGCAAGTTCCACTTCATTGGCACTGAAGAGTTTGCGGAGTTTGGTTTCATTAACATCGCGGTCTCCACGAACCATGACTGCGGTCGGTACGCCATCAACACTGTAGATCAGTGTTTTTACAAACTTTTCTGCTGGCTTATGAAGGAATTCAACGACTTCTTCAATCGTACGGCTGTTCGGTGTCTCGACTAATGTCAGGGTTTCGTTACCATGAATCTCTGCGGGTGCGATGGAAATCGCCGGGGAGACTTCAATATTGGAGGCGAATCCACAGTCATCACAGAGTACCAGAATATCTTCGCCAAGCGGGGTAACCGCCTGGAACTCTTCAGATAAGAGACCTCCCATCACTCCGGTATCGGCACGGACGATCTTATAGTCAATTCCAAGGCGGTCCATGATGTTCTTATATGCCTGGAACTGCTTGTTATATGCTTCATCAAGACCGGCTTCATCTTTATCAAAGGTATAGGCATCCTTCATATGAAATTCCCGTACCCGGATCAGACCATAGCGAGGTCTTGGCTCATCACGGAACTTATCCGCAATCTGATAGAGGGAGAACGGCATATCCTTATAGGAACGGATTTTCATCTTCGCTGCAATCGCAAACAGTTCTTCATGGGTAGGGCCAAGCACATACGGCTGATTCTTCCGGTCATTCAGGGAAAACATGGAAGAACCAAATCCAGCCCGACGTCCGGAAGAGACATAGATGTCTTCCGGAATCAGAGAGGGCATCAGGAGTTCCTGACATCCGGCAGCGTCCATTTCTTCCCGGATGATGGCTTCAATATTCTGTATGGTTCGAAATCCCATTGGCAGCATCATATAGACACCAGCCGAATTCTTCTTGATGAATCCAGCCCGTACCAGAAGATTTCCGCTGACGGAATCTTCGTCTTTTACATCTTCCCGCAGGGTATAAAAGAAACTGTTCTTTAATTTCATATTTGAGCACCTCGCAAATCCTTGAAATTATACCATGATTACTGCGTCTCACCGCATTGGAATCCCTGTCTCATCCCTGGAACAACCATGAAGAAAGTAAGCTGAGAATAAGTATTGAAATTTTTTCACGAATGCGTCTCTTCCTTATTTACAAACAGTTTTAACGGGATATAATAAGACAAATCAATTCAGAGGAGGGAATCTATGGCGAAGTACTACAGTGAACCGTCGCATACATTCAGCGAGTATCTTCTGGTTCCGGGATTGACCGGAGAAAAGAATATTCCGGCGAATGTATCACTCAAAACACCACTTGTAAAATTCAAAAAAGGACAGAAACCTGCGATCTCGCTGAACATACCTATGGTCAGTGCGGTCATGCAGAGTGTATCGGGGGATGAACTCGGTATTGCGCTTGCGAAAGAAGGGGGCATGTCTTTTATTTTCGGTGCCCAGACCATTGAGTCACAGGCAGCTATGGTTTCCCGTGTGAAGAACTATAAAGCCGGGTATGTCGTTTCTGATTCCAACGTGACCCCGGATACGACCATTGGTGAAATGCTGGAGATTCTGGAAACAACCGGACACAGCACCATGGCTGTGACCGATGATGGTACCTCCAACGGAAAGCTCCTTGGCATGCTGACGAGCAGAGACTATCGGCTTGGACATGTCAAAATGAGTGATCCGGTCAAGAAATATATGACGGAACGCTCTCATCTCATTGTTGGTTATGAAACCGATGATCTTAGTGTATGCAATGATCTGATCTGGACGCATAAGCTGAACCAGCTTCCGATTGTTGATAAGGATGATAACCTGCTGTATCTCGTATTCCGCAAGGACTATGACAGCCATAAGGAACATCCTCTCGAGATCCTCGATAAGGAAAAGCGCTTCATGGTTGGGGCTGGTATTAATACCAGAGATTATGAAGAGCGGATTCCAGCTCTGGTGGATGCTGGAGTCGATTGCCTGGTTATTGACAGTTCCGATGGTTATTCCGTATGGCAGGCCAATGTCATTAAATGGGTACGAAAGAAGTATGGTGAAAAGGTAAAGATCGGTGCCGGTAATGTGGTTGACGCAGATGGATTCGATTATCTGGTCAAGGCAGGTGCGGATTTTGTCAAGATTGGTATTGGCGGCGGAAGTATCTGTATCACCCGTGAAACCAAAGGTATTGGCCGGGGACAGGCGACTGCAGTGATTGAAGTCGCTAAAGCAAGAGATGCATATTATAAAAAGACCGGCATCTATGTACCGATCTGCTCCGATGGCGGTATTGTTTATGACTACCACATCACTCTTGCGCTGGCTATGGGTGCAGACTTCGTGATGTTAGGCCGTTACTTTGCCCGCTTTGAAGAAGCTCCAGGTGAAAAACTCATGGTAAACGGAACCTATGTGAAGGAGTACTGGGGTGAAGGCAGTAACCGTGCAAGAAACTGGCAGCGCTATGATCTTGGCGGAAATAAGAAACTGACCTTTGAAGAAGGCGTTGACTCCTATGTTCCATATGCCGGATCACTTAAAGACAATGTGGCCTTAACTACCGCAAAGATCCGTTCCACCATGTGCAACTGCGGCGCATTAACGATTCCGGAACTTCAGAAGAAAGCAAGATTGACGCTTGTCAGCGCAACTTCCATTGTGGAGGGCGGTGCACATGATGTCATTGTCAAGAATAAAGACAAAGGCTGATTGATTCTAAACGCACAGAATGAAAGAGACTTCAAATCGAGGTCTCTCTTTTTTATCTTCTGGAAGGAACTGGATAGCCAATCAATTCCTGATCTGGCGGAGCACACGCTTCCATGTGGTTCACCTTCAGCAGTAATCGATTCTGATAGTGAATCCGAAGGACGGATAGGCTTGCCTGAATCACGTGCCAGGAATAGCGTTCGATCTTACTTCCTTCTGGAAAGGACAGATAAAACCCAAGTTCCTGAATATCTGCCATACAGCAGGTAAATACACGTCGGCTGCCAAACCAATAAGGCGTATCATCATCAGGCAGCTGGGTGATACGAAGAACAAGTTCGATTGTTTTACCAGAATAGTCTTCCGGCTGCGTCAGTGAATCCAGATAAAAGCAGCTGTAATCCTCCTCCTTAATCTTCAGACAGGAAGCTGTCTTATCGTAAGTCAATGGAATTCCAAAGGCCTGCTCATGATATCCCAATGGACTTTCCCAGAGATAGGAAGCAGTCGGGTTAATTAAACGAAACGGTGTGCTGTAGGGGAGTAATGTATCTTTTTCCTTGGTGCGATTGAAGATGACGAGATCTGCCCGGGTAAGAATACGGCTGAAATGCGTTTTCATATTATTGAAAAAAAGATCCAGTGTTTCCCCATTGATTAACGCTGTCTTTGCGCGAATGGTAAGACAGTCGGGAAGAGATGACTCAAGATCCTCCATCATCGCATTACATTCGATGTACAGCCGATCTGGCTGAACCTGTTCTAATTGGTGGAGAAGAAAGGAGACAATTGACTCACTTCCATCATAGATGGATACCGTGACCTTCCGCTCCTTCAGCGCATCAAGTTGAAACGGCACTTCCCCGTCCTCAAATAAGAGAAGCAGGGTAGTGCCGTACCTGTAAAAATAATCATGAAAGAGATTGTCCTGAATATAAGTGGTCTTCCCGGAATCAAGGAATCCGGAAAAAAGATAGGTGTCAATCGCTTTCATCTAATGAATTTACTCCTCGTATACCGCGACAAGACGTCCTTTGACTTCGCCTCTGGTCAACCGCTCAATGCCTTCACCGATTTCTTCGAAGGAAATGATATTGAGTACCGGATCCAGCTCACCGCTGGCAAGCAGATCCAGGCAGTCTTTCAGATCATCTGTGGTGCTTCCCTGAGAACCGGCGAATGTCAGTTCACGCATGATCATGTTCATGGTGTTGATTTCCGCATAGTCCTTTGCCATACCGACAATGACAACCTTACCAAACGGAGCGACAGTATTCACCGCATCAGTCGTTGTCTGACCGCCTCCCGCAAAGTCAATGATGACATCGAGATTCTTATCCGCAAATTCAGTGATGGAAGACTTTACTTCCTTTGCGCCAAGACTTAATGCGAGTTCCTGTGCTGCCGGTTTTCTTGTGGCGACATAAACTTCGGCGCCTTTGACAACCGCAATACGTACCGCAAACTGTCCAAGACCACCAACACCGATAATACCTACTTTTGTGCCGGCTTTGACTCCGCCAACCGTGCATACCGCATGATAGGAAGTCGCACCGGCATCGGTTGCGGCGGCTGCTTTATAGGGTGCTAAACCCTCCGGTACTTTGACGAGCTGCTCCACTGGCGCAGTTGTCATCGTTCCATAGCCGCCATCACGGGTATAACCAGGTGTGGTTCCGTCTTTGGCGTGGAGCGGGCATACCGCAACTACATCGCCAACTTCAAACCCTTCTACACCTTCGCCGATTTCAACAATACGGCCGCATACCTCATGTCCCATGATCACCGGGACATTAAAACTTGGCATCCAGCTCTCATGTTCGAGCGCGCTGACATCGGAGTGACATAGTCCACCCGCAAGTGTCTTTAAAACGACATATCCGGGTTTCGCAACGGGGTCCGGCTTCTCAACAATTTTTAAGGGGATGTGAGTTCCGGTAAATTCCCAACCTTTCATAACAGAATTTGCTCCTTTCGTAGTTTCATTGTAAACGAAACGGAGAATCATTTGTGCAAATATAACAATATTTCACAATAAAATCAGATTTCATGCATGCCTTTCCTCAATGGACTTGGGCCAGGCATAATACATGCATTCACAGATGTACTCTCCTATAATACGAATCGTATTGTAAGGAGACATTCTATGAAGAAATATATTCTGCCTTTGATCGCTGGAATTGTTGTGATCGCCGCAATTGCAGTTGTTCTGTTTGTTCCAGATGAACGTGAAGCGGTTGTAGAAACTGCTCCGAATACATCTCTTGAAACAGCTTCAGAAGCTGTTCCGGAACTTTCTTCTCCCACTGTAAGTGAGCAGGGGGTTCATCTATTAAATGCGGTATTTAATGAAGAGGGTAATCTTGAGATTCATAAGGAAGATCTCTCTGCGGACACCTTAAGTGTGATTCGCCTTGGGGATGACAGTAAGATTGAGCTGGTTGCGGTTCTGGATTCCAATGGGGAGATACAGTATGCCCTTGGAACCTGTCAGTCCTGCAATGGATCTCCTAGGGCTTACTATACGCAGAATGGTGATATGCTTCAGTGCAATAACTGTGGTCTGACGTTTGATCTTTCCATTATCGGTACAGATGGAAGTGGATGTCATCCGATCGGGGTGAATGATCTTACTATTGCAAGAACCGATGATATCGTGACACTGAGCACAGAAAACCTCCGTTCCTATGAACCGCTCTTTGCGAATCTGGAGGCACATTGAGCAGACAGTTTGAATTAACCATCAAGGGAATGTTCTGCCCGCATTGTGAGGAACGGATCAAGCATGCGCTATCTCGTCTTCCTGAGGCAGAGCAGGTTTCCGTATCTTATCAACAGGGAACCGCATCGTTTATTTCGGCGGATTCTGTCACATTTGATGTGATTCGGGAAACAATCGAAGGGCTTGATTATGAAGTTCTTTCGATGCGTGAGCTGAATCAGGGAAGTTCGTGGGGAAATCAATCTCCGAAGGAACGGCTGATCGAAGTAAGTTCTGTGCTTGTCATCATCCTTGGTCTTTATGTAATTGCGTATAGACTTGGGTATCTGAAGATTCTGAATGCCTTTCCGATTGTCGAGTCATCCATGAATACCAGTGCAGTGTTCTTTGTGGGGCTGGCGACATCACTTCACTGTATCGGAATGTGCGGAGGCATCAATCTTTCCCAGAGCCTTCTGATTCACGACCGCTCCCTAGTCATTCGCAAGAACGCCCAGTATCATCTTGGCCGTATTCTTTCCTATGGATTTGTTGGACTCCTTGCGGGATTCCTTGGATCTATTCTGCAGTTTTCATCACGGATGAAAGCGTTCTGGATGGTACTTGCGGGCATACTAATGATATTAGTTGCGCTGAATCTGCTTGGCGTATTCCGGGCACTGACATTCCGGTTTCCAAATTCCTTCCGAACGCTCTTGCAGAAACGGAAGAAGGGAACTTCTTCGTTTGTGATTGGCTTATTGAATGGATTCATGCCATGTGGGCCATTACAATCCATGCAGTTATATGCGTTATCGACAGGAAGTATCTGGAAGGGATGGGTTGCGATGACTGCGTTTGGACTAGGCACGGTGCCTTTGATGTTTGCCTTTGGCACCACTGCCGGTACGATACAGAAGCGGTTTTATCGCCAGATTGTCTCTGTTTCTGCAGTACTGGTATTTGTTATGGGCATTCATTCCATGGGGAACGGGTTATCCCTGTTAGGTATTGCCAAGCCTTCGGTGAATGATCCTTCGCTTTGCACTTCTATTGTCAAAGGGGAGAAACAATATGTGACAACGGAGATTGATTATGGTTCCTATCCGCCGATTTCAGTTACTGCCGGGGTTGAAGTCGAATGGACCATTCTTGCGGAAGAAGAAAAGCTGAATGGCTGTAATCGGGAGATTCTGATTCCCGAGTATGATCTGAGTATTCCATTATCTCCGGGAATGAACGTGGTTCACTTTCTGCCGGAAGCACCTGGAACCTATGCTTATACCTGCTGGATGGGCATGATTCAAAGTTCGATTACAGTGAAATAAAACAGGTG
The DNA here is from genome assembly GCA_017469355.1 of Solobacterium sp. Taxonomy (GTDB): domain Bacteria; phylum Bacillota_I; class Bacilli_A; order Erysipelotrichales; family Erysipelotrichaceae; genus Bulleidia. The sequence goes on from JAFUGM010000031.1 coordinate 68,483, forward strand.
CTGTGATTACACCTGTCATAATTCTTCTGCAGAGATAATTCCCGGCATATTTGTGATTTTCTTCAGCAGTGTCTCGTGATTGAGATCCGCATCGGAACGTAACGACAACATCGCATTATACATATGAACAGATTCTTCTGAGGTTCCTGTAATCTGCAGATTTGTAATCGTTACGTTGTTGTCTTTCGCTAAGCGAAGCACCTGATCAAGATCGGCCCGATGGTAATAACTGACTGCGAAATTGAATTCCGTGGAATGCTTGATGCTTTTACGAAGCTTATCCATCCATGTCTCAATAATCAGCACAAGGGCAGTTGCGGTAATCCCGCCTTCATAGAATCCCGCACCAATCGCAAGACCGATAATACCTGCTGTCCACATACCGGCTGCGGTCGTAAGACCCTTTACGGTATGTTTTTTTGTAACGATAATCGTACCAGCACCGATGAAACCGAGGCCAGATACTACCTGTGCACCAATACGTGATATATCCGTAGGCAGTTCAGCCACAAGGTAGAGATATAAACCGGTAACTGAGGCAATACATGCCGCAAGACATACTAATGTATGGGTACGGAATCCTGCAGGTTTATTGCGGTAGGAACGCTCTAAGCCAATGATTGTTCCGCAGGCAAACGACAGAACCAGACGGAAGGTAACGGATATAGATGTGAAATCTCTCAAACTGTTAAATATATTCAACATAAGGTTTACGCTATCAGCTCCTCCACACCATATACACACGGAAGTTCCGCAATGGATGACAACATTTCAGAATGAGAAGGGTTGTCTTTCGAAAGACGAAGGGAGAATATCGCTGAAGGATATTTTTCCTTTTCCTTGACGACCTGTTCAAAGTCAATGCCAAGAATACGTCCTTCATGTTCTGTAACAACCGAGGTAATGGTCTCCACATTCTGCATATCCTCGAATTCCACAAAGAGCGTGATATTTCGATGACGGCGTTTGAATGTGGTCTCCATCGGAGACATGACATCCAGTGCCAGCAGAATCAATAACATCGAGGGAATGACACAGATATAGAAGCCTGCCCCAGACGCAAGACCCATACATACACTGGCGAACAGTCCTGTTGCCGTTGTCAGGCCTTCCACCTGCTGGTGGTCAATCGCAATAATCGATCCGGCAGCCAGGAAACCGACACCGGATAATACCTGTGCCGCATAGCGGCTGGCATCAAATTTCATTCCTACATTCGCGACGGTTTCACTCCATGGACCTGCTAACATCTCATATTCATAGATGGCTAACAGGATGGAAAGGGCAGCACCGATTCCAGTCAACATATACGTGCGGAATCCGGCGTGACGCTTTCGGCGTGTACGGCCATAGCCGATGATTCCCGAGGACACTGTCGCAAGCAGCAACCGGAATAATATGGATCCAAATGTGAAGTTGGTTGAATTCAGATTCATAGCACCTCCTTACAGCGGGATATGGTTCGTGATGCAGTGACGAACATACGCAAATGCCGCATCTTCACCCTGTTCCGCAACCATCCGGAGAATCTTCTCCATTTTGGCGGCAGTTTCTTCATGCATGATATAACGGTCATTCTTTTTTAAAAAGTAGTTCAGCGCATCCTGATCGGTATACGCATTCCCGTTATATACCTTACAGGCGGCGATACGATCACATACCGATTCGGCCAGATATCGGTCTGGCATCGGAATGGGTACCCATTTTCCGCCAAGAAGATCATACCAGTAATCCCAATGATGGAGATTTCTACCTTTATGGTGAAGCCATCCCATGGAATATCCTTTCAGTTCTTTTTCATAGCTATAAGGACTCCGAAAGCCCTGATAGTAGCGAATAGAAGGAATTAACTCACCTGGCGAATACTTGGAAAGATCATGCGTTAGACCCTGCTGGTATAGTCCGCAGGCGAAGCAGTGTTTCCTTACCAGTGCCCGATGGGTATGTACGGTTTTAAGATGCCCTCGGACTTTCTGAAACAGCGTATAGTCGCTTTGGTGTGTCATTTTTTCCATACACGGCTATTATATGTGAAAAACGGTTCGTTCTAATACAAAATGACTCTTTAATAATTTGAATAAAACGGTAAAATAATGCACAGGGCAGGACAGTTATGACACGACACGAGAATCGGGAAAAAGCGATGATTGCGACTTATCAGAATCAGATTTTCAACCGTCCGGTTGAAGAACTGATTGCGGATAATTTTACGGATGAAGAGGTGGATGACTATATCATCTCTGTAGTCCGTCAGGCAATTGAGCAGACCGATAGGTATCATACCTATATAGATGAAGTGCTGGATGACTGGTCCTTTGACCGTCTCGGGATGATTGAACAGGCCATCCTTCTCAATGGATGCGCTGAGTTCGATCTGAAACAGATTGAAGCAGCAGTCATCATTGATGAATACGTGCGTCTTGCGAAAAAGTTCTGTGACAGCGACAGTTATAAGTTGATCAACGGTGTTCTGGACCGCATATGAGTTCAATACAGGCAAAAAGCGTATCCTGGCTGGTACGCCGGATCGGATCCTGTCTGGACAGTGAACCATCACTTCACGGTGTCGTGATTGAAGGGGAGGTGTCCAATTTTCATGCGCATTCCAGCGGACACTGGTATTTTTCGCTAAAGGATGATCATGCCCGGATCGACTGTACGATGTGGGAAAGCGATAATCTGCTTGTGAATTTCGGCCCAGCCAATGGTGATCGTGTGAAGGTGCTTGGCAATGTGACCATCTATGCGGTACAGGGCAAAGTACAGCTGACGGTTCGTCGTATGGCCAGAGCTGGTGAAGGAGACCTTAAAGCCAGGTTTGACGCCTTGTATAAGAAACTGGATGAAGAAGGCTTATTTTCTCCCGATCATAAAATACCCATCCCTTCCTATGCGATGCGTATCGGCTTAGTGACCGGCAATAGCACCCATGCCAGGGCGGATGTATTACAGACACTGGGTCGCCGCTGGCCTGTGGCAGAGATTGTGGAATTTCCTTCCCTAGTTCAGGGAGAGGCGGCTCCAGCAGAACTCATCAAGGCATTGACAACAGCGGATCAAGAGCACCTCGATGTAATTCTCTTATGTCGGGGCGGCGGCAGTATGGAAGATCTATGGTGCTTTAACGATGAAGTACTGGTACGTACCATCTATGCGATGAAAACCCCGGTCATAACCGGTGTTGGTCATGAACCGGATTGGACAATGGTGGATTATGTCGCAGATCTTCGCGCACCTACGCCAACCGGAGCTGCCGAGCGCGCTGCCCCGGATCAAAAGCAGGTGCTGCAGGATCTCAAAGAGAAAGCAGCCCAGCTTAATTCACTCATGAATCGAACATTACATGATTCCAGAGAGCGGCTGGATATGATTACCTCTTCGGAATGGTACCGCAATCCTGGTTCCCTCAGTGAACAGCGTCGTCTCAAGAAAGACCTTCTGGAACACCGTTTCCTGCATCATCTTTCCAGTTTAAGCTTTGAGCAGCGCCATCATCTGGAAGACGCAGCGACTTCCATGAGCCATGCGTTGGAGCGATCACTTACAGAAGCTTCTTTGACTCTGGAAACAGCGAACAATAAACTGAATCAGACTGCTTCCCTGACGCTTGAGCGAACAAGGCAGCAGCTCATGAAACAGGCTGGACTGCTTGATGCCTATTCTCCATTAAAGGTATTAAGCCGAGGCTACAGTGTAGTTTACAGACAACAGAATGTCATTACCGAAAGCAGAGATCTGCAGGAAGGCGATTCAATTACGATACGCATGCATAAAGGAACACTGGATGCACGGGTGGAACAGGTGCATAAGGAGGAAGACGCATGACTAAGAAACCTATGACATTTGAAGAGTCGATGTCCCGTCTTGACGAGATTGTCGAGCTCCTGGAAGAAAACGAACAGCCGTTAGATGAAACGATCCGGTTATTTGAAGAAGGACTGAAGCTCGTTAAGGGATGTGAAGCGCAACTTAAACAGTTTGAGGAAAAGGTAAAGGAACTTTCTTCATCCGATCAGGAGGGCTGATATGAATATCGAAACAATGTTGGAAGAAGCGCTGCGTCCGGTTACTGACAGCCGGGTCAAGGACGCCATGACATATTCATTGATGGCTGGGGGAAAGCGAATCCGTCCAAATCTTCTGTTTGAAGTATTAAAGGGATATGGCGTATCAGAAGCCAAAGGCATTCCGTTTGCGGCTGCTTTGGAGATGATTCATACGTATTCCCTGATTCATGATGATCTTCCAGCTATGGATAATGATGATCTGCGGCGGGGACGACCGACGAATCATAAACAGTTTGATGAGGCAACGGCGATTCTTGCGGGTGATGGTCTTTTGACCGAGGCATTTCATGTTGCATCATCAGCCGATGTGCCCTTTGAAGAGACCGTAAAAGCGATTCGTATTCTTTCAAGTATGGCTGGACCGGATGGCATGGTTTATGGCCAGTGTCTTGATATGAACGAATCTGCTAATGATACCTATGAAGATATGGTAAAGGTTCATAAGTATAAAACCGGATGTCTGCTTTCTGCTCCGTTAATGATCGGGGCAGTGCTCAGTGGTCAGAATGAAGAGATCATCGAAGCCTGGCATCAGGTGGGTGATATGCTGGGACTGGCATTTCAGATTCAGGATGATATATTAGATATAACAGCGACCGCGGAACAGCTTGGCAAAAGCAACAGCGATTCCAGAAATGAAAAGGTGACTGCGGTCACACTCTTAGGGGAAGAGAATGCGCGCAGAACCATGGCGGATCTGTATGAACAGTGCCGCAAAGCGATGAAACAATTCGGGGGATTTGAATCTGCTTCGTTAATTGAAATGATTGACCAAATCGAATCACGTATGAAGTAGGAGGTTTTATGGATCTTACAAAGATTCAGAGTCCTGATTTTCTGAAGGAACAAAGTGTAAGCGAACTGACGATTCTGGCGGCCGATATCCGCCGGTTTCTGATTGATAATATTTCCAAAACGGGAGGGCATCTTGCCAGTAATCTGGGGGTTGTGGATCTTACCATTGCGCTTCATTATGTTTTTGACTCACCCAGAGACAAGATCTTTTTTGACGTTGGACACCAGTGTTATACCCATAAGATTCTGACCGGGCGGGCAGATCGTTTTTCGAAACTGCGTCAGTACGAAGGAATCTCTGGTTTTCAGAAGCGGTCGGAAAGCATACATGATGTCTGGGAAGCCGGTCACAGCAGTACCTCGCTTTCTGCAGCCCTTGGCATGGCTGTCGCAAGAGATCTGAACGGGGAGGATTATTGTATCGTACCAGTCATCGGAGATGGTGCGATGGGGTCAGGTGAAAGCCTGGAAGCGCTGAATCAAATTGGCAGTGAAAAGCGGAATATGGTCATTATCTTCAATGACAACAACATGTCCATTTCAACTAATGTCGGCGCATTAACCCGTGGCTTTGCGCGCTTGCGTTCCGCTACCAGTTATAACAACATCAAGAGTTCCATGAAGAACTCATTGAATAAGAGTGATTTTGGAAAAGTCATGTATCGGGGAATGAAGAACCTGAAGGATTCGTTCAAGGAGTCTGTGATTGATAATGGGATCTTCGGAGAATTCAATCTGGAATATATGGGTCCGGTAGATGGTCATAATCTTCGTGATCTGATTCGTGTATTAAGTGTTGCGAAAGAACATGAAGGACCGGTTGTCGTTCATGTGATTACGCAGAAAGGGCGAGGATATGCGCCATGTGAAAAGGATCTGACTGGAATCTGGCATGGAGTTGGTCCATTTGACCGGGATACCGGAAAGCCGCTTCACTGCTGTCCAGAAGGCTATAAATCCTGGTCTGCGGTGATTGCGGATGAGCTGGAAACTATGGCAGAAAACGATGAGCGGATTGTGGCGATCACACCGGCCATGATGTATGGTAGCTCCTTGGATCGGTTCTTTGCCCGTTATCCCGAGCGCAGTTTTGACTGCGGAATTTCGGAAGAACATGCGATGACCTTCGCCGCAAGTCTTGCCAATTCGGGCATGCGGCCATTTATCAGTATTTACAGTTCCTTCCTTCAGCGTGCGTATGATCAGGTGAATCATGATGTCTGCCGGATGGATCTTCCGGTGATCATCGGAATCGATCGGGCAGGGTTAGTCGGAGAAGATGGCGATACCCATCATGGCATCTATGACATTGGTTTTCTGCGGGCACTTCCCAATCTCATTCTTGCCCAACCCAAAGACCCTAGTGAGGCAAGAGATATGCTGCGATATGCCTTAAATCAGAACCACCCATTTGCCTTACGGTACCCAAGAGGAACCGCAGACTGCACGAATCTGCGTGAGATGGAAGAACTTTCTTTAACCTGGAGCGTGGAATATGAGGCAGAAGACGCTAAATGTATAGTGATGGCCTATGGTCCGGATGTAATTCAGATTCGCAAGAAACTTGAGATCAATCATCTGCCGGTTCGCTTAATCAACTGCCGGTTCTTCAAGCCGCTTGATGAAGCGATGCTGGAAGAGATCGCAAGTGCAGATCTGCCGGTGCTGGTATATGAAACAGATATGTTATCGTGTGGACTTAGCTCGGCGATTCTTGAATACTCCAATGATCATAACCTTGGCCTCAAGCTGAAACGCTATGGTCTTCATGATCGGTATATCAGTCAGGGTGCAGCCAATCTTCTAAAAAAAGACGAAGGCTGTGATCTGAGTTCGCTGTATGATGATATCGTAGCGATCGCAGAATAGGAAGGGCTATGTTAAGACACCTGTATATTAAAAACTTTGTTTTGATCGAAGAGCTGAATCTGGATTTTCCGGACGGATTCAGCGCTTTTATCGGTGAGACCGGTGCTGGTAAATCAATCCTGATTGATGCGGTATCGCTTCTTCGAGCGGATCGTGCCTCCCAATCCTTTATTTCTACAGGGAAAGATCGGGCGATAGTTGAGGGAACCTTTGATCTGTCTCATGATTTTCATGCGTTAAGCGCCTTGGCGGATGCTGGATTTGAAACGGAGGGAGAAGTAACCTTCACCCGTGAAATACACAGCAACGGAAAAAGTACGGTGCGCATTGATCATCGCATCGTGACACTTGGCTTATTAAAAACCATTCTTGAACATGAAATCGACATTCATGGGCAGCGGGATAACCAGTATCTGCTTAATACTGCCTCCCATATTCATCTTCTGGATGAATATCTTAATGCGGGGAAGGAAGCAGACGAGGTTAAAGAGGCATATCATGTCTGGAAAGATCTTGAGAAGGAAAAGGAAACCGTCTTACGGGAATCCTTCAGTGAATCTGATCTGGAATTCTTTCTTCATGAGATTGATGAAATTGACGCTGCCGACCTTAAGGAAGGGGAAGAAGAGGAACTTCTTGCAAGAGAAAAACAGTTCAAGGCAGTGAAAGCTTCCTTTGAACGTCTGAATCAGATCATCTCTGGTTATGATGAGAGCCTTTCTGCTGAAATGTATGACATGAACCGTATGGTACAGGCGTTAGAAGATTCGGAAGTATTCAACACTGCCAAAGAAGCAATGAATACCGCATATTACGGCTGGGAAGATGCGATTGAAACACTGCGCGGTGTCTTAGAATCCATGGATCTTTCAGAAGAAGGAATTAATGAAATGGAAGAGCGTCTCTTCCTGATTCAGCGGATGAAGCGGCGTTATGGAAACAGTATTGCGGAGATCCTTTCAAGAAGAGAAGAACTGCAGGCACAGGTCGACCGCATGGCGCATCGTACAGAATATCTGGAGGAAATGGATCGCCGCATCGCCAAGGCAAAGGCAGAATTTGAACAGCTGGCCAAGCGCCTGTCACAGGTGCGAAATGAAGGCTCAGTTTCTCTTGATCGATCGATTGCGGAACACTTAAAGGATCTCATGTTGGAAAAAGCGCGTTTTCATACCGAAGTGCGCCAAAGTGAACCAAATGAAAACGGATTAGATCATGTGGAATTCCTCATTGCGATGAATCCGGGTGAAGATCTGAAGCCGTTATCCAAAACCGCAAGCGGAGGTGAACTCTCACGCTTAATGTTGGGTCTGAAGGTAATCTTTACCCGTCTTCAGGGAATTGAGACCGTTATCTTTGACGAAATCGATACCGGTGTTTCCGGTCCAGTGGCTTCTGCGATTGGGAAAAAGATGAAAGAGCTGGCACAGGATTGTCAGGTCTTCTCGGTGACCCATCTTGCGCCGGTTGCCGCAACAGCGGAATCTCATTACTTTGTTCATAAACAGGAAGAGGAAGGACGTACCCATACCTATGTCGATCAATTACATGGGGATGACATCGTTCATCAGCTTGCGATTCTTGCCAGCGGTGATCTGACCGAACATTCCATCGCCGCCGCAAGAGAACTATTGGAAAGGAATCAGAACGCATGAGTCGTGTGTACTTTCATATCGATCTGAATGCGTTTTTTGCCAGCTGTGAAGTATTGCTTGACCCGAGTTTACAGGGAAAACCGATTGCGGTCAGCGGTACATCACGCCGCAGTGTGATCTCCACTGCCAGCTATGAAGCACGAGCCTATGGTGTGCACAGTGCCATGCCGATTGAACAGGGAAAGCAGCTCTGCCGTGATCTCATCATTGTAGAGCCGCATTTTAATTATTATCGCGAGATGTCAGAAGCATTCATGACTTTGATCCGCGGTTACACGGATCGGATTGAACAGGCAAGCATTGATGAATGTTATGCAGATATGACTGAAGCAATCATGAAGTTTGAAAAGCCACTTGACCTTGCCTGGGAGATTCAGCGCCGCACCAGAACAGAACTTGGATTATCCTGTTCTATCGGTGTTGCGCCAAACCTGTTTCTTGCCAAGATGGCCAGTGATATGAAAAAACCAAATGGAATTACCGTGCTTCGTCTGCGTGAGGTTCCCGCCAAATTATGGCCTTTGCCAATCAAGGAGATGCGTGGGGTTGGAGCCCGGACACTTCCTTATATGGAAGACTTGAATATCAGAACTATAGGCGATCTTGCCAACTATAAGGATATTGACGCATTGCGTTCTGTCTTCGGCAAGAACACAGAAGAGATGATTTCCCGTGCCAATGGTCATGATGACCGTCCGTTAATTACGGAATGGGATGCGAAAAGCATGGGCGTATCAGAAACTTTTCTGGAAGATATCAGTGACTATGATGAGCTGCGGGGAATGCTGCGAACCCTGTCACGCACCTTATCCCGCCGCATGTTTGAATCTCATAAGGCAGGCTTTCTCGTATCCATTCGGATCCGCTATTATGACTTCACTAACATTGACCGCAGTGTTCGTCTGAATGAGCCGATTTGGAAAGCAGATGATATCTATGTGCAGGCACTTTCCTTATTCCATGCCAACTGGGAAGAAACGCCGGTACGGCTGCTTGGAATTTCCGTCAGTGACTTTGCGGGAGATGCGGTACTCTCTTCGCAGATTTCCATCTTTGATGCGTCGATTGCCCGCAGAGAAGAAACCATCTCTGTCTTAAAGGAACTGAATGACGAACTTGGTGGGAAACTGCTGGTTCGTGCCAGTGAGGCGGTGAGTCATGAAGCTGAATGAAGCGATCCGCCGTTATACCGCGGAAATTACCGTCAGTGAAGGAAAGTCTCCCCGTACGGTTTCTTCCTATACCTCTGATCTGAAACAGTATGTGGCATTCCTGGAAGCAGAGGATATCAAAGATACAAAAAAGATTACCTCGGATCTAGTGGAAGGTTTCATGATTGAGCAGAGTATGGAAAAAAAGGGAACCAGTCTTTCCCGTATGGCTGCGTCTGTTCGTTCCTTTCATCAATATCTTTCCTATATGTATGATGAGGCTGATCCTACGCTTAACCTGGAAGTACATCGTGGAGTAAAGCGGCTTCCCGTATTTGCCAGTGTCGAGGAGATCAATCGCCTGATGGCTTCCTTTGACGATACCAATCCTCAGGAGCTCTTCCAACATGCTTTATTGGAGCTGATCTATGCCTGCGGAATGCGTGTTTCAGAAGCCACCAGCATTACTATCAACCGAGTTGATCTTGATTCGGGATTTGCGCGGATTCTTGGTAAGGGAAATAAGGAACGCATTGTTCCGATTCCCAGCGGATCAATTTCTGTACTGAAGCGCTATCTGACCCTGGTTCGTCCGCTTTATCTGAAGAAGCCAACGCAGTTATTCTTTATCAACCGCCTTGGCCATAAGGTGACCCGGGAATATGTGGAACAGCTCCTACGCAACAAGTGCGATGAGCTTGGCTTTGACCGGCATATTACGCCTCATAAGCTTCGTCACAGCTATGCGACCCACTTACTGCAGGGTGGGGCAGATCTAAGAGCCATCCAAGAAATGCTGGGCCATGCGGATATTAAAACAACAGAAATCTATACCCATGTCGCAAATCGTCAGATGTTTGAAAGCTACTCCCGCTTTCATCCAGGGAATCATGATCTGGAAGATCTGAAAAAGTAATTACCGATGCATTCTGATCAGGAACAGAGAATAAAGCCAGGCACCTCCAACCAGCACTGCAGTCCATAGGATGGAAGCAATCAATGGCTGTTCATAGATATGAAGAAACGGATAGGGGCCATACCAGAGATACAGCGCATTGCATAGTATCGCAACAATGCCATATAGCAGTGTAGGAAGGCTCATCAGCCACCTGGAGGTTTGATCGTTCAGCATCAGATCAGAATTAAGAAACAGTGTTATGACGCAGAGAATCGGACAGAGAAAATGCAGGTAAAACATGGAGCCGGAAAACAGCAGCACCCGTAATCCTCCGGGCACGGTTGTCCGTAATATCAGTACTACCACCAGAAAGGTGAGGCTTAACGCTGCCGAAGACATATACTTCAGTCGGATGATATTGATGTCCGGCTGCTTCTTTTTCTTATAGCTCCATAACAACAATCCGCTTGACACAAGACTCAGGATATTGGAATCATTCGTATAATACTCAAACATGATCCACCCGCTGTTATAGGCAGCGATGGATAAGCCAATCACTTCGCCAATCAGTAATATCACTTCAAAAATTAATACAATACGTTTCTGTTTCATACGCACGATTATACTGTCTCTAACAACTGGAAGAATACTGGAATGCCCAGAATCAGAAAACGCTTACATTCAACGTACTCTGTATGGAGATTTTGAACTTCGTACCTTCTATACTGAACATAGAAGAACATCTCTAAGAGATGATGGAGGAGATCATGACATATTCAAAACTCTTTGAGCCGGGTGTGATTGGCGGTTTGGAGCTGAAAAACCGCATTGTAATGCCGGCAATGGGCTGTTCCTTCGCTGAAGCCAGTGGTGAAGCAGGAGCCCGGATGATCAAGTATTACACTGACCGTGCAAGAGGCGGTGCCGGACTGATCATTACTGAGATTACACGTATTGATGATGAGACTGGCGTAGGTACGCCGAATCAGCTCAGTGTAACCAACACTCATATGGTTCCTCAGCTCAACCGCCTGGTCGAAGCAGTCCATGCGTATGACACCAAGTTATTTGTTCAGCTGCATCATCCTGGAAACCAGACACCAAGCCGCCTGATCGGCGGAAAGCAGCCGGTTTCTGCGTCTAATGTCACATGCCGGGTCATTGGGGAAGAACCACGTGCACTTACTACGGAAGAAGTAGAAGCACTTGTCAAGAAGTTCGTTACTGGTGCTGTCATTGCGCAGAAGGCTGGGGTTGACGGTGTTGAAATCCATGGTGCGCATGGATATCTTGTCTCTCAGTTCCTCTCTCCGTATACCAACAAACGGGAAGATAAATATGGCGGAAGCTTTGAAGGCAGAATGCGTTTTGTGACGGAAATCATTCTTGGCATCAAGGCGTACTGTGGACCGAAGTTCCCGATCTCCGTTCGTATAAACGGAAATGACTTCCTGGAAGGCGGCATAACCAAGGAAGAAGGTATTGAAATTGCCAAATATCTTGAGAAACTTGGAATTTCCTGCCTGAATGTCAGCTGCGGTATGTATGACTCTGGTGCGACAATCATTGAGCCTTCCTACCTCCCGGAAGGATGGAAGAAAGATCTTGCGGCAGATATCCGTAAGGCGGTAAGTATTCCGGTGATTGCAGTAAATACGATTAAGCATCCGTGCTTTGCGGAGGCGCTGCTCGAAGAAGGCGTCAGTGACTTTGTGGGAATTGCCCGTGGCTTCCTCGCGGATGCGGACTGGGGTATCAAAGCTGCTAATGGAGAAGATACCTTAATCCGTAAATGCCTTGGCTGTATGGAATGTTTCCGTATTCTCAATGATGGGTTACCGCTTGGATGTACACTGAATCCGGTACTTGGACGTGAGTTTGAGTGGGGCGAAGAGAAACTTGTGAAAAATGGTGCTGGCCGAAAAGTTGCGGTTATCGGCGGCGGCCCTGCAGGAATGCAGGCAGCGGCAGTACTTGCGAAACGTGGTTTTGCGGTAACCCTGTTTGAACAGAATGACCGTCTTGGTGGTACGGTGAATCTTGCGTCACTTCCTCCCAACAAGGGCATGTTAAAGGAATTTGTCGAGACTCAGGAAGCAGAACTGAATGCGCTTGGCGTAACAGTGAAACTCAATACTCCAGGCACACTGGAAGCAGTTCAGGCAAGCGGGGCAGAAGCAGTATTCCTCACTGCCGGCGGCAATGCGGTAAAACCGAACCTTCCTGGTATTGAAGCTGCGGTTACCGCAGAAGATGTGCTTGCGGGCAAGGCAGAACTCAAGGGCGAGAACGTTGTCATCATCGGTGGCGGTGTTACTGGTCTAGAGACCGCAGAAACCTATGCGAACGACCATAAGGTAACTGTCGTTGAAATGCTCGATAAAGTAGGCGGAAACCTGTATCCGAGCGTTGTCATGCATCTGGCACAGGAGATCATGAAAGCCGGCGGCACAATCGCTAAGGGCAAGGCATTAGTAGAAGTGAAAGATGGCGCTGTCGTTGTAAAGGATACAAAGACAGAAGAACTCACCGAACTTCCTGCCGATACCGTTGTACTTGCGATGGGGGTTCGTTCCAACCGTGCGGATTTTGACGCATTGAAGGAAGCCTATGGCGACAACCTGATTCTTGCGGGTGACTCTGCCCGTCCTGGTCAGATTTACGATGCGCTGCATTCCGCATATGACCGTGCCTTCGTATTTCAGGCACGATAACACATTACCTCTGTAACAGAAGCTGGCACCGTGAACCGCGGTGCCAGTTTTTTTAAAAGCTTTGAAGTACGGTAGGATCCACCAGAGAGTTCGTTTCAAAACATGCACGGATCCGGAAATGGAAGTAGGGCTGTTCATCAATCAATTGAATTCGCATCAAATAACCAGTCGTATCACTGAGAAAGGTAAGATGATTCACTTTGGCATAAGTCATCATTGGCGCAAGGTCCAGTACATTGATCTCCGTAAGATCGGAGAGAATGATGACCTGTGTGACATTGAGCCCATTAGGCACAATGACTGCCTGCTCGTCCAGTTCGTTGATCTTATGTTCGTTTAATACATAGCGATACGTTCCTACACCAGCACGTATGGGAACAATTCGATCTTCCAGAGGCCCATTGAGAATATCTTTCTCAATGAACAGCGTAGGGGTCATCATGTTATAAAGGCTCTGTAACAGAATCGGATTCGTTTCAAATTCATAGAAATCTACTTTCTCATCAATCGACTGCATCACCCCGACACCTGCGTTTCTATGCTTTCGGGATTCTTCGATATGACGTGTTTCAAGATCGATAAATCTGCGGGCAGATTGGATTTCTGAGATCTGTCGATCCAAACGTATCCGTTCCTGTTCCAATAACTCCAACATATTTTCTTCATCATTCAATGTAAAAAACTCATGGATTCGATCCATTGATGTAAAGTTTCCGCGAAGCTTTCGTATCCATAACAGGGAGACCAGATCATTGATGGAATAAGTGTAATAGCCGTTATCTTCTTTGGCGGGATGAAGATACCCCTGCATACGATAGGAACGAATCGTTTCCGCATTTACACCTGCCATTTTGGAAAGTTCATGGATGTGCATTCTGTACCTCTATTATTCTTGACCCTGTATATTATACAGGGTTTATTCTTTTTTTACTTTGAGAGAGGAGAAAGAGAATTAATGAAACGCAACAGTATTGCAATGGCCGGTGTCTTTGGACTGGCCGCGGTGCTGGGTCTTGCGAATTGTGCTCCAGCCGACAGCGGTACGCCCGCAGCGGAAGGAGAGGGGATTTTTACTCCGGGCACATATACAGGATCAGCGCCAGGATAAAACGGTGATGTTACGGTGGAAGTCGTTCTTTCCTCCGATGCCATTACCGCAGTAACCGTCACAGATCATCAGGAGACTCCTGGAATCTGTGAGCCTGCGATTGAATCCGTTCCGCAGGAAATTGTCGACAGTCAGTCGGTAAAGGTAGACACCGTATCCGGTGCCACCGTTACTTCACAGGCAATTATTGAAGCAGCTTCCGCTGCTCTGCAGTCGGCCGGAGTCGATCCGGATTCCCTGACCGGCACTGCATCAAGCGAAAGTGCTTCTGATGCGATTGCCTTTAAGGCAGGAACCTATACCGGAGAAAGCTCTGGTTATAACGGACCGTTTGCGGTAGAAGTTACCTTCAGTGATGATGCGGTAACCTCTGTAGAAGTAACCAGTTCCGTCGAAACTGATCATGTCGGTACACCGGCAATCGATATCCTGATTCCGGAAATTCTTGAATGCAATGGGGCAGGGGTTGATGTGGTTTCAGGCGCGACCTTTACTTCCCTTGCGGTTAAGAATGCGGTAATCAATGCGGCAGAACAGGCTGCAGTAAGCGGATTAGATACCTTTAAGAAGAATAAGGTAGAACATACGGCTCAGGCTCCGATTGAGGAAACCTATGATGTGGTTGTCGTCGGTGCAGGCGGTGCCGGTATGGCCGCAGCTGCTCAGGCTGCACAGGATGGAAATACCGTACTTGTGATTGAAGAAAACGCCGAGATCGGTGGTAACACACTGGTATCGGGTGGTCAGTATCAGAGTGTCATGAAGTACCTGGTATGGGATCCATCTGATCCAAATGCGACAACTGGTGTCGGCTATGATGGCAATACCTATAACAAAGTCACTGAAAACATTAATACACTGAATGAACTCCGCATTATTGAGAATTGGTCAGAAGAACCGTTTGATGAAGATTACTACAAAGATCATGAATTCGTCGCTGGTGACATTGATGAACTTTCCAAACATGGTGTTCATGAAGAATACCTTCAGACACTCAAGGATCTGAAGGCGGAGATCAAAGAATATCTCGCATGGGCTGATCAGCAGATTGCGGCGGGCAAGAACGAAGTTACACTGTTCTCCACCCTGAACCTGCATATCTTCCAGACATACTATGGCGGACTTCGCCCGACGGCAGATATGTCAGAATGGATGTATGGTGACTACGATCTGGTATCCCAGTTCATCACCGATGGGCAGGATCTCAAGCCATGGCTGGAAGAGCAGGGTGCCAAGTTTATCGAAGATACACAGCCGACACTGATCGGTGCGCTCTGGTATCGTGAAAATGAATTCGCTGGGGCAGAAATCGATGGCGTAGAGTATCCGGGAAGATGGGGAACCTACTTCATGGCTCCATACAACACCTTAACGAAGACCAGTTCCACCGCTTCTGACAATAAGGTTCTCTTACGTACTAAGGCAGAAAACCTGATTGTGGAAGATGGCAGAGTTACCGGCGTTACCGGAACACAGTATGACGGAACTCCGGTTACCGCTCACGCAACCAAGGGTGTCATTCTTACCACCGGTGGCTTTGCGGCAAACATTGATGAAGTCATTGATTACAACGAATACTGGTCTTCTGAATATCTGACAAAGCAGACCAAGACCACAAACCGTTCCTCCCTGGTTGGTGATGGAATTGAAATGGGTCAGGAAGCTGGTGCGGATGTGACTGGAATGAACTTCACTCAGCTAATGCCGATCTCCTGGGTTGATAACGGAAACCTGGCATTCGGTGCTGGTAACTATGCGGTATGGATCAATCCGACAACCGGAAAACGTTTCGTTGATGAAACATCGGAACGTGACGTTCTGTCGCTTGCGGAATTCCGCAATGGCATGGAAGTTAACGGCACAAAGGGTGTCTTCGTAGAAATCTACAACAAGGAACAGGCATTACCTGCACCTACCCAGCTTGGGGATGAAGATTATGACGGCAGATACTATACCGTTACCATTGATCAGCTTGGTGACCTGTTCAAGGAACTTGGCGTAGAAGCAGATCCTGCAGTTGTACGCAATACAATTGAAGAATATGATGCGGCTGTCATTGCAGGTGCAGATATCAATGATTATCCGGATGTCAAAAAGACCAATGCGAATCGTACCGTTGGTAACTGCGATAAAGATGACAATGGCAACTATATCGCTGATACCTATGTGCTGGATGGTGTACCTCTCAGAGTCCGTCTGATGGCTCCGTCCACACACCACACCATGGGTGGTCTCAAGGTGGATGTTGATCGTCATGTCCTGGATACGAATGGTGAAGTGATCCCTGGCCTTTATGCGGCAGGTGAAGTCACCGGTGGTATTCATGGCGGTAACCGTCTTGGTGGAAATGCGATCGTAGAGATTTTTGTCAGCGGACGTACCGCCGCAAAGGCAGTCACTGCAGATAACTGAGAATTCTGTTATCTTATTCCTTCTGAAAGTACATGTGTTCTGATGAATGCATGTACTTTTCATTTATACTGACTGCAAGTATGATCGTGAGTGTCAAATGCAGAGGAGTAGTATGAGTGAATTCAGGTTTCGAACTGCAGTCAAAGAGGATTGCGCATTGATTCTTTCCTTTATACGGGAACTTGCGGAATATGAACATATGAGCGATGAGGTAATCGCAACGAAAGAGTTATTACAGGAATGGATATTTGATAAGAAGAAGGCAGAAGTTCTCTTTGTGTTGGAAGGGGAGAAGGAAGTCGGATTTGCGTTATTCTTCCATAACTTTTCCACCTTTTTGGGACGAGCCGGAATCTATCTGGAAGATCTGTTTGTGCTTCCGGAGTATCGCGGAAAAGGTTATGGGAAAGCCCTGCTGAAACAGCTGACACATATCGCTGTAGAACGTGGGTGTGGACGGCTGGAATGGTGGTGTCTTGACTGGAATACATCCAGTATTGGTTTTTATCAATCGCTTGGGGCAATTGCGATGGATGAATGGACAACCTATCGTATTACAGGAGATACATTAAAGGCGCTGGCGGAAGAATAAAGCTGTTCAGATCAGAAAGGAGGAGAAGTGATGGAATGGTTCTGGATCATTCTTGCGGCATTGGGTGCCGGCATCGGCACAGGGCTTGCGGGGCTTTCGGCTGCGACCGTCATGGTTCCGATTCTGATTGTTTTGTGTCCATCGTTTTCTTCTGAGACCGGAGCTTATCAGGCAACCGCAATTGCGCTTGCGTCGGATATTCTTGGTTCAGCCGTAACGGCTTATACCTATGCAAAACATAAGAACATTGATCTGAAGCGCGGCTGGATCATGTTTGTATGTATCGTAGTAATGTGTACAATTGGCAGTTATGCGGCATTTCGTGCGGGGAATGTCGTTCTCGGCACATTCACGCTATTTCTGACCTTCTTCATTGGTATTCGCTTTCTAATCAAACCGGATACAACGCGTAATGATACATCAACTACAGGGGAACCTCTGGACTGGAAGGGGATAGCCATCTCATTATTCTTCGGACTTACAATCGGCTTTGGGACTGGGTTTGTAGGAACCGGTGGAGGAATGATGATGTTAGTGGTATTTACCGTCTTCCTTGGCATGGATGTCAAGTCAGCCGTAGGAACAAGTACATTCATCATGACTTTTACCGCACTCATCGCTTCGATCAGTCATATCCTCATACACCCAGCTATTCTGTTGGAAAGATGGAATGTCATGTTAGTGAGCATTGTCATCGCAACGGCAGCTTCGCTGTTCTCCGCACGATTTGCCAATCGTGTCGATAACAGAACTGTCGGGCTGGTGACAGGCGGAGTATTAACTGTTTTAGGCGGGGCGATGTTATTGTTGAACTTTCGCCAGCAGCTTCTGGCAATACCTTATGCGGCAGACATCTTTGTCTGCCTGAGAACATTGATTCTGTTGCTGGTGCCTTGTGTGTTACTTCTCATCCCGTTACGGTTCCTTACTTCAATTCCTTCCTTTGTGTTTCGGAAACTGTTACATCTTGTGGCGGTGGGCTGTTTTGTGGTGATGTTGATTTACGCCAATAACTGGCAGTCTGCCGCGATTACCAGTCTCGTTATTGCGATTGTGATTTATCCAGTTCTTCATCTGCTGGAACAAGAACATTGGTATGCGAAGTTCTTTGTGCAGAAGTCGAAGGGGGAAGTGATACGGAGTCTTCTGATGGTATTTCTCATGTTTGCCGGTGTCATTGTTGTCGCATGGGGTTATTTCAATCAGCCGGATATCGCCGCATATGCCATTCTCATGTGGGGTATTGGAGATGCGGCGGCCGCTTTGATTGGAGTTCCATTTGGAAAACATAAGATTATGTTGTCTCCAATCAATGGAAAAAAGTCCTATGAGGGTTCCATAGCGATGTTTATCGGATCATTTCTAGCTGGTATGACTCTTACACTGCTTATCCATTGCCAACTGTCATTATCTTCATTTGTATCATTATTGATTGCGGGAATTGCGGGCACAATTACAGAGTTGTTTTCTCCCAGTGAATGGGATACTGTTACGGTTCCTGCTGTATTATTGGTGATCTTGTTACTTCTGAAGGTATAAAACATCGCTGGAAGGGCAGAAACAGGGCCTAATACCAGAAGAATTCATGAACTTGAAATGGGTTCCATCCTCTTTAAAACTGAAGAAAACAGGCTTGAAATGACCGCAATCAGGAAGAAGGTGCGTTATCGAAGGCTTATAATGTAGCAGGAAGAAGTCATTGAATTGGAGTGAATATATGTCATTGAGTAGAACACAAATAACGCATCAATATATTCTTCCATTGGTGACTGGTTTTCTGCTTTTGAGCGGATGCGGATCAGTGGCATCTAATCAGTCTTCAGAAACTTCCAATGAAAATGAAGATGCATTGCTAATAGTGAGCGAAGATGAGCTTTTAGAAACGGAAGAGGCGAATATGAATCTTTATATCGGTGATACCAAAGTTCCCGTAACATGGCAAGAGAATAAATCTATGGAAGAACTTAAAGAAAGTCTTCCATTAACAATACAGATGTCTATGTATGGTGGGTTTGAGCAGGTAGGGCCGATCGGCAAACAAATCAATTCCAACGACGAATGGATTACTACAGACAGTGGTGATATTGTGCTGTATGCCAGTAATCAGATTGTGATTTTCTATGGGTCTAATTCCTGGGACTATACACGGTTGGGACATGTGAATCTTGTACAGGAAGAATTGACCGACTTGTTAAGCAACGGAGATGTGACAATCACTATTTCATTGGATTGATTCTTTTACGTCAAAGCGAAATATGACCTTTTTTAAAAAGACTGCCCTTCGTTCGAAAGAGGGGATAGATTAGAAGATAGTCCTCCTCATCTATTGTTATCATCTTAAATAAGCTTCAAATAAGGAAAGAATTTGATCTGTAGTTTCAATAGCTTAGTTTGAATCATTAATTATCTTTATTTCGCTTGCATGCAGATCTGTGAAAAGATCGTGAAAAGTTTGATTCAAATAAATATCGCATAACATACATTATGCGAAGTATTGTATAAATCTTGTCTTACAGGTCGTTTTTGATATATCAACATAATTTTGTGCTAAATGCCCGTCAGCGTTAGACTCGGATAATAAACAGATATGAAACTTATATATTGTTTGCATCATTAGTTTATAAGATGGTTCTTTTGATTGATATGATTGCTGTTTCAGAAAATTATATTTATCAGCTTCTCGCATAAGAACTTACAGCTTATCAAATAACTCTTAGTTTGCACTACAGCTGTGTTCTGAGGCGCTCTGAGACAATTTCAGGTGGACAATTGCCTTCTGATGGAACTCTCGAATCGTCTCAGCGAGTCTCTGATTTCCAGGTTCTTATAAGTATTGTCCTGAACTCGTTCGATTTATGGATTTTAAGTTTATTTAACGATTATTGATTGATGGGAATTTGCTGCTGGGAATTGCAGATATTCACAGTTCAAATCCAGCGGATTAAATGGCAAATGATACTATCTGCTAAGTCATTTCTTGTTAACCGATATTCTTTTGCTGTGTAGTTTAGTCATATTCATATGATTAAACATAGAGTTTGCTGCCCTGCTTGAATTTCATCTTGTGAAAAATTCACAAAAAAGAGTGATCTCTCACTCTTTTCCATTCCAGCAATATGTGCAGACTTCATCTTCTGTAAGTCCAGTTGCTTTAATCATGTCATCCAGACGATTGAACTGCAGCGATGAGAAATTCATCTCTTCCCTCATCTTTTCGACCATGTTCTTATAACGGTCACTGTCGGGATTTGCATAGTCATCGAGAATGACACGCTCTACGTCCTCCCCTTCTTCCTTGGCAATGATACGTCTTGCGATAAGTTCCATATCATTTGTGGATCTGGAGAAGTTAATGTAT
>JAFUGM010000032.1 GCA_017469355.1 Solobacterium sp.
AAATTAGCCACTCACCTCCACGTGCTCTAGACAAAGCCCTCCTCTATTTAAAGGGTAGCAGATAGATCGCGAGTGGGTGAAGTCATTTTATTCATAACTTATTTGTGACGGCGCAGCGCGCCGTAATGGAGGAAACTATGACAAAACGCATTCTGATTCGCGCAGATGATCTGGGATATTGTGAAGCAGTGAATCTCGGTATTGCTAAAACCGTAAAGGAAGGCATCATCCGTTCGATTGGTGTCATGCCGAATATGCCGACGGCAGAGGCAGGTCTCAAGATGATTGAAGGCTATGATGTCTGCCTTGGTCAACATACCAATATCTGTGTTGGGAAACCGGTTACCGATCCGAAGCTGATTCCCAGTATCACCAATGAAAAGGGAGAGTTTAAATCCAGTAAGGAATACCGCTCCGCAAAGGAAGACTTTGTGGTTCTGGATGAAGTGGTAATGGAAATTGAAGCGCAGTATGAGCGGTTTAAGGAACTGACTGGAGATGAACCGCATTACTTTGAAGCGCATGCGGTAACGAGTGATAACCTGTTCAAGGGATTGGAAATCGTCGCTGAACGTCATCATCTTCCCTTACTTCCCTGTGCGCTGCTTGGTGATGTGAAGTTCCGTAACACCACATTAGTCACATCCATGGATAGTATGAGCCCGGACTATGATCCGTTTACTTCCTTGAAAAACGCATTGAACAGAGACTATGGGGAGTCCGAAGTTCCGATGTTCGTATGTCATCCGGGCTATCTGGACTGGTATATTCTTCAGACCTCCAGCCTGACTGTCAATCGAACCAAGGAAGTGGAAATGCTGTGTAATCCAGAGGTGAAGCAGTGGCTCGATGAGCAGGGTGTGGAACTTCTTACCTATGATGATCTTGCCTGAGGAAGGCTTATAGTCATGACATGAACCGATTCGGAGAATTCCGGTCGGTTTTTGTTTGGGCAGGACACATATCAAGCGATGTAAGAGTATGGTAGAGTTTGCCTATGAAACGAATACTCACTGGGGTATTACTGAGTGTGATTCTGCTTGCCGGATGTGGAAGAAAACCGACTGTAACCACAGAAGGCACATTTACTACGGTCATCACTTCTGATCTTCATCTTTCCATAGATCCGAATGTCAATGCCTCGGTAGTACGTGCCATGCCATATGGGAGCGAGGTATTACAGGCAATAGTGAACCAGGTCATTGCCATTCATCCGGATGCGTTGATTCTGACTGGTGATAATACGAACTCCGGAAAACCGGAAGACTGCCAGGCCTTACATGACTATCTGAAACAGGTCAAAGACGAAGGAATTCTGGTAGTCATGACTACTGGGAACCATGACTTTGGCTTTTCGACACCAGAGGAATATGAAGCTCAGTATTTTGACCTGTTTGAGGTAAAAGAACGTGACAGTGCTTCGTTAAGCTATACCAGTGAAACCGATGAAGTGGTAATGATTGCGATGGATGATAACAGTGCGACCATGGGAGAGACCGGAACCTTTTCCGAAGAAACTATGCGGTGGCTGAATCAGACACTGCGCGATGTTTCAAAAGAAGGGAAACCCATCCTGTTTCTTTCGCATCATAATGTGACGATCGGTGAGCCTGGGGAATCCAGCCGCTCTTATCGCATTACAAATACGAATCTGCTGGGAATACTGAAGAGTTATCATGTGAGCTTATGCCTGAGCGGACATCTTCATGGACAACAGATTTCAACCGCATCCGGTCTTCCTGAAATTGTTAGCGGGATGCCATTGAGTACACCGCATACACTAGGAATTCTTACTATCGAAGATGGAGAACTCGATTATCATACAGAAGCGATTGATTTTGCGGCCTATGGCAGGGATGGACTGGCAGAAGCGATCAAAGAAACCGATGAGGCAGGTGCAGAAGCGATGCGGGATGTATTTCTTTCATTATTGGAAGAAGAAGGTATCGAGCAGAAAGATGAAGTTCTGGAATTGATCGAACACTTTTTTCAGTCATATCAGGAGGGATCACTTGGAAGGGAAGCGGAAACGATTCGAACCGATTCGTTCTATGAAACGATGATTCAGGCATTATATTCGCATAACTATGGTCCATGGATGGAACATCTGATGGAGAATCCCCCGGAGGATGCTACAGCACTTCATCTGGAACTGAACAACTGAACATTCAGATATTGTTCATAATGCCCGGGATATCCTGGGAAGGATGAGTTTGATACAATAAACAAAGAAGTACGGAGTTAGTTCATGACAGAACAGCAGGAATCAAGATTTATAAAGCTCACAAAGCGTCTTCCCGCCTATGGCGTATTGTTTGTTGCGGGAGGAATCGCAATTAATCTGATCGGCGCTCATATCGCAACGGCACTGCATCTGCCGCTGTTTCTGGATTCCATAGGCACGATACTGATCGGCGCGATCGGTGGGTATCTTCCTGGTGTAATTGTCGGCTTTCTGTCCAATCTGATTAATTCATTGTATGATCCGACGAATGCATATTATGCGTTTTTAAGTGTCTTATTAGCGGTATGTGCCGCTTATTTTGCAGAACATGGGTACTTCGATCGCTGGTGGAAGGCATTACTGACGGTATTCCCGTTTTCACTGATCGGCGGTGGGGTCGGCTCTCTGCTTACCTATCTGATTTATGGCTTTGATATTGGAGAAGGAATCTCCGCTTCTCTGTCCTATCGAATTTTAAACAGCGGCTATATGAGTGTATTCTGGGCGCAGCTTTCTTCCGATATGATCATTGATCTTGCGGATAAGCTGATCACTGTCATCATCGTTTATATCGTGATGCGGTTTCTTTCCGAATATACCAGAGACTTACTTCATTTCCATGGCTGGCGGCAGAGCCCGTTAACACTGGATGAGCGTCGGAAGGCGGATCGTAATTACTCCAGTGAAGTGTCGCTTCGCTCCAAGATTCTGATGATGATTGTCATTGCGACATTTTTCATCGCTGGTGTTACTACCGGAATTTCCTTCATGTTGTATCATCGATCCACGATCTCGGAACACACCCAGATGGGGCAGGGCGTTGCGAAGTTGATTGCGACGGTTGTGGATGGTGATCGAATCGATGAATATATTGCGCTTGGTGAAGAAGCGGAAGATTACACCTTGATTGAAGAGGAACTGGAGCGGATCCGTATGACTTCAGATGATATTCTCTTCATCTACTCCTATAAGATCACAGACGATGGATGTGTTGTGGTATTTGATCTTGATACGGATGGAGTTCCCGGTGGAGACCCGGGGGAACTGGTTGAATTTGATGACTCCTTCACTCCTTATCTTGATGATCTGCTTGCGGGAAAGACGATCGAACCGATTGTATCGAATGAGAAATTTGGCTGGCTGTTAACTCTGTATGAACCGATCAAAAATTCACAAGGTGAAACCACGGCATATGCCTGCGTGGATATCTCCATGCAGGAGGTGACCCTGCATGAGATCAGCTTCATGACCAAGGTTCTTTCTCTGTTCTTAGGCTTCTTTATCATGATTGTTACGATTGGTCTTTGGCTGGCGGAATATAACCTGATTCTTCCAATCAATACGATGGCTCTTGCCGCAAATCGATTTGCGTATAACAACGAAGAAGAACGGGAGGACAGCGTAGACGGCTTTAAGATGTTGAAGATTCATACGGGTGATGAAATTGAGAACCTGTATCAATCCTTCACTATGACCATTGAGGAAACCGTGCAGTATATTGCGGATATTCAGAAGCAGTCGGAAGTCATCAATAAGATGCAGAATGGGCTGATTCTTGTTCTTGCGGATATGGTGGAAAGTCGGGATAAGTGCACGGGAGATCATGTGCGTAAGACAGCTGCCTACTGTCGGATCATTCTGAATCAGCTTCGGAAGGATGGCGAATTCAAAGAAGAACTGACAGATGAGTTCATTGAAGATGTTGTGAACTCCGCTCCGCTTCATGATATTGGAAAGATCAAGGTTTCTGACGTCATTCTGAATAAGCCGGGAAGGCTGACAGATGAAGAGTTTGAGGAAATGAAGAAACATACGCTTGCCGGAAATGAAATCATTCAGCAGGCCATGGAACTGGTGTCCACCGATGCGGGTTATCTCAGGGAAGCTAAGAACCTTGCGACCTACCACCATGAAAAGTGGAATGGCAAAGGCTATCCGATGGGGCTTTCCGGGGAGGAAATTCCTCTGTCTGCCAGAGTAATGGCAGTGGCAGATGTCTTTGACGCATTGGTATCACAACGAAGCTATAAGAAGCCGTTTACTTTTGAGGAAGCGATTAAGATCATTGAAGAGGGATCAGGAAGTCATTTTGATCCCAGGGTCGCAACGGCCTTCCTTGAGGTTCAGGATGAGGCAAGAGAGATTGCGGAGTCCTTTACGAAAAACATGCCGATATGAAAATCACAGGGGCTGTCCCTGTGATTTTTGTGAGTGTTGATTATTGTTTCGTACGCAGTATGTAATCGTAGTTATCTCCGGACTGTACGAAGTGACAGGGGATGGGTTCTCCGATTGCTTCAGGAAGATAGGTGATCATATAGCGCATGCCGGGCTCTTCCACATTGAAGTGTCCCATATTGATAATGGCAAGTTCATGATCGGTCATACTGGAGTCACGTACATATTCACTCAGTGTATAGTCCACTGCCTCCATGGTAAGGAAACAGTCCACTTCACCCTGATTGGCTAGTGTTATGGCGTAATTTGCATCTCCGAAGATATGGAAGGGAACACTGACTCTGGACAATTTCATATCCGGGTTTCCGATGACGCGAACGCCATTGAGATGGAGCTTATGAATTAACAGTTCTGCCAGTTCTCTTACAGTGGTCGTGGGAAGAATGTAGGATATGGGATTGATCTTGTCCTCTAACGCAAGGGTCTTCCATCCTTCTGCGGAATCGATTTTCCTGGCAGTGGAATAATCGATATTGTTTTCCCAGCCCAGGGTCTTTGCCAGGCCATAAAAGATACCATCCACATAAGAACCATCGGGAAGCGGAATTCCGGAATGAATGTAATCATGGTCTCTCCAGACGACAATGCCGTACTGGTCTAACAGCTCTGTCTTTTTCTGAAACGTCTGATTCTTCTCTTCCTTCAGCCATTCCGTATGATCTCCATGGTTCCAGAAGAGCGCCTCATGACAGATGATGAGATTGGCCCCAAGTGCCCCGGCATTACGAATAACATCGATATTTGCCCAACAGGTGGTTACGATTCCGGTACACTCCTGATCGGGGTTGCCGTAAAGAATCTGATCACGGCTTGTGCGATCCATAATGCGAACCGGCCCATTGGGTCCGCTCACATAACCATAGTGGTACTTCTTAATACGAAAAATAACATCACTGATTGTCATAGCAGATTTCCTACTCAAAGAAACAGAAGCGACACAATGCCTGCTACTGCCGCAATTCCAAGCACGACTCCAGCAATGACCACTGGAGTGCTGGAACTGCTGGAGCGGATCAGTTCATCTGCCATAGCGTCGCCAAGCGCTTCTTCTTCCTGATCAATTTTTCCGTCTTTATTTACATCAAGCATAACTACATCATACCTGAAATCAAACGATACATAACAGAAAGAAAACCGCATCGAGCGGTTTTCAGCGAATCGTTTTGTACAGAATGATCAATTGAATTTCCGGAACGTAGTTTCCGCTTTGGTCCAGATTGAATCCATCCTGTTCATAGCTGGCCATATCATGGCCATAGGATACCAGAGGCCCATGGTTGGTATATCCGAGGGATTCATAGATTTCTATCGCATGGGTCTGGGTGGAATAACACATGACGTTGAGGGTAGCAGCCTCAGGAAGAAGTTCCTTGACAAAATCTTCGATGGCATGCAGTACCTCACGCTCTGTTTCTGCAGAACTGCCTGGTTGTATGACAAACTGCAGGCCAGCTGCTTCACTTCGGATTTTGTTATTTACAGAGAAGTATCCAAGAAGTGTTTCTCCTTCATGAATCTCAAAGTAGGAATCTTGGCGGTAAACGTCTCGAAGCAGATAGTATTCGGTCTCACTTCCTTTTCCCAGCGTTGTCCATTGATAATCGGCAGGGAAGTTCCAGCCAGCGATTTCCTCCGCATGGATCTGTGTCAGTTTTGTAAAGGTATAGGTCATAACTTCAACTCTCTTATCGCATCCTGCAGAATCACTGCGTGGTCAAAGGCCAGATCTTCTTCATGAAGTATGGTCGTCCCACAGGTTAAAGTCAGTGGTTCTGTGGATTCTATATGAAACCACTCTGCGTCTGAGGCATCATCCCCAGCTGTTACAGTGACATCACTGCTTGTAAGATGAATGCCATAGGCAGCGGATACTACCCAGCCTCTGGGGTCTCTTCCCGGAGCACTGTAGACGCCGATCAGTTTCATCGGTCCGATGGTTAGACCGGTTTCTTCTTCCAGTTCCCGCTCTGCAGTTGAACGCAGATCTTCATTCCGGTTGGCAAACCCTCCCGGGAGCGCCCAGTAATTAAGGAATGGGTGACCACCGCGGCGGATCAGAAGAACAGAGCGATCCACAATGACACAGATATCTGCGGTTAAGGAAGGCTTTGGATATTTGTCCGGATTATAAAGACGGAGGAATTCCTCCTCCGTCTGTCCGTTTTTATCCAGCTGATTAGAAGTCAACTTCCGTGTCATAGTAGCAGCACTTCAGGAGCTTTTCCATTTCCTCCTGGCTGGGCTGACGCGGGTTGGAACCTGTGCAGGCGTCGAGGAGCGCGTTCTTAGCGATCTCCGGCAGACGCTCGAGGAATACTTCTTCCGGAACAAATCCCTGTTCTGTAGGATAGGAATCAGCACCGTAGTTCTTGATGCAGTGCGGGATGTTGAGGTCATCATTCATACCACGCAGATAAGCGATCAGAGCAGCGACCTTATCATCATCACTTGCGTCTTTGGGAGCGATGCCCATGTAGTCAACGATGACACCATAACGCTTCTTTGCGGTTTCATCCTTCGCATTGAATGCGACAACCTTCGGCAGATACATAGCATTCGCAGCACCGTGGATGATGTGTGCGCCATAGTCCTGGAAGACTGCACCAGTCTTATGAGCCATGGAGTGAACGATACCAAGCAGAGCGTTGGAGAATGCCATACCAGCAAGGCACTGTGCATTGTGCATGCGGTCTCTTGCGTCCATATCGCCATTGTAGGAAGGAACGAGATCCTTCATGATCATTTCGATCGCATGGATTGCCAGAGGATCTGTGTAATCGCAGTTTGCGGTGGAAACATAAGCTTCAACAGCGTGTGTGATCGCATCCATACCGGTATGAGCGACGAGCTTCTTCGGCATGGTCTCTGCCAGTTCAGGATCTACGATAGCGATATCCGGTGTGATTTCGAAGTCAGCGATCGGATACTTGATACCTTTTGCATAGTCAGTGATGATGGAGAATGCGGTAACTTCAGTAGCAGTTCCACTGGTAGAGGATACTGCAACGAACTTTGCCTTCTTTCTCAGTTCGGGAATTCCGAAGACCTTGCACATGTCTTCGAATGTGCATTCAGGATATTCGTATTTAATCCACATTGCTTTCGCCGCGTCGATCGGGCTTCCGCCGCCGATTGCGACGATCCAGTCAGGCTGGAACTCGAGCATGCGCTCAGCGCCTTTCATTACTGTTTCAACAGAAGGATCCGGTTCAATACCTTCAAATAAGGTAACTTCCATTCCTGCTTCTTCCAGGTAAGCCTGTGCTTTGTCCAGGAAACCGAAACGCTTCATGGAGCCGCCGCCGACACAGATGATGGCACGCTTGCCTTTCAGTGTCTTCAGTGTCTCGAGTGCACCCTTGCCATGATAAATGTCTCTGGGTAATGTGAATCTAGCCATTAGTTCTCTTCCTCCTTGCTATTTATTTCACAAACCATATTCTACACCTGTACAGAAAAAAAGAAAACCCTTACACTCCGCAAAATAGTAATTACGCATGAAATCCCGGGGTATCGATTCTCGGGATTTTTGTAGTATACAAAAATAGTATATATGTGTATACTATTCGTATGAAGCGTTCTGTTGTTTATCCTGATTGGGCTGAGAAATACCGTGGAAAAGGAAG